>DRPD01000240.1 GCA_011374735.1 Thermopetrobacter sp. | reverse complement strand
GACGTGGCCGAGGATGCGGCCATCGGCCGGCTCTATCTGCCGCGCGAGATGCTGGAGCGGCATGGTATAGACTGGAGCGACCCCGCGTCCGTCATGGCGCAGCCCGGCTATCCCGCCCTGTGGCGCGAGCTGGCGGATCTGGCGGCCCACCATTTCGACGAGACGCGGCGGCATCTCGCCGCCTGTTCCGCCGACATGCGCCCGGCGCGCGTCATGATGGAGGTCTACGAGCGCAACTTCCGCCGCATGCGGGCCCTGAGCGATTGGGAACTCGCCGATCCCGCCGTTTCGAAGCGCCTTGTGGGTAAGTTCGAGAAACTCGTGATATCCTTCACCACATGGCTTCGGGGGCGCTGATCGGGAGGAACGCCGGATGACCCGGAAAGTGCACGTGATCGGAGCGGGACTCGCCGGCATGGCGGCCGCCATGGAGGCCCGCGCGCTGGGCGCGGAGGTGGTGGTGCACGAGGCCACGGGTCACTGCGGCGGGCGGGCGCGCTCCTTTCTCGATGCGCGGCTGGGCTGCGAGATCGACAACGGCAACCATCTGATGCTTTCCGGCAATCATGCGGTGCGCCGCCTCATCCATCTGCTGGACGCCACCGGGGAGCTGGACATCGCCCCCGCGGCCCGTTTCGAATTCTTCGAGCCGGAGCGGCATTTCCGGTGGTTCCTGGAGCTGGACGACGGCCCCCTGCCCCGCTGGATTCTCGATCCCGGGCGGCGCGTGCCGGATACCGCCCTGCCCGACTATCTGAAGGGCCTTAAGCTGCTGCTGGCCGGTGATTCCTCCGTGGCCGCCCTGTTCGACGACGGCGGCTCCATGTGGAAACGCTTCTGGGAGCCGTTCGCCCTGGGCGTGCTCAACACGCCGCCGCAGGAGGCCGCCGCCCGCCTGCTGCTGCCGGTGATCGCCGAGACGCTGGCGCGCGGCGGCCGTCATTCCCGCCCCATGACGGCGCGGCGCAGCCTTTCGCATCTGTTCGCCTATCCTTTCGAACGCCGCGTGGCGCGCGATCCCCGCCTGAACCTGCGCATGGGCGACGCCCTGCGCGCCGTGGAGGCCGGACCGGACGGCATTCGGCGGCTGACGTTCGATTCCGGGGATCTGGTGGTGACGCCGCAGACGCGGATCATCCTCGCCGTGCCGCCATGGACGGCGCGGGAGCTGCTGCCCTTCCTCATGGCCCCGGACGCCTTCGCGCCCATCGTCAACGTGCATTTCCGCCTCGATACCGGACGCATGCCTGTGGATGCGCCGGCCATGTGCGGCATTCTCGGTGGCGCCGCCCAGTGGGTTTTCACGCGGGGGGATGTCGCATCCGTGACCATCTCCGCCGCCTTCCACGAGGCGCGCATGGACGGCGAGGCGCTCGCCCGCGCCTGCTGGCCGGAAGTCGCCGCGCTGCTGAGCATCGATGAAGATCCCCTGCCCGCCTTCCGCGTGGTGAAGGAAAAGCGCGCCACCTTCCTGGCCACCCCCGCCCAGCTGGCGAAGCGGCCACCGGCGGCCACCGGCCTGCCCAATCTGTTTCTCGCCGGAGACTGGACGGACACCGGCCTGCCCGCCACCATCGAAGGCGCCGTCCGCTCCGGCTTCAGGGCTGCAAAGTCGGCCTGCGCCGGAGCCTGAACAGGCGCCCGCCTCAGCGAATGCGGAAATGATTGCGCACCGCCAGAAAGAAGAGAAACAGGAAAAAGGCGGAAAGCACCGTCTGCAGCATCATCAGCATCGCCAGCCCGCTGCCCAGCTCGCTAAACATCTTGTCGATGACGTCCTGCATGTGCCCGGTGCGCACCAGCCCGCCG
>DRPD01000239.1 GCA_011374735.1 Thermopetrobacter sp. | reverse complement strand
GTCGGTGGCGGAGGGCAACGGCCCGGTGAACGCGCTGGACGCGGCGCTGCGCAAGGATCTGGGGCCGTATTCGGAACGGATCGCCGATCTGGAACTGGTGGACTACAAGGTGCGCATCATCGGCGGCGGCACCGACGCCACCACCCGGGTGCTGATCGAATCGCGCGACGGATCGGGCCAGCGCTGGTTCACCGTCGGCGTATCGCCCAACATCATCGAGGCTTCCTTTCAGGCGCTCAATGACGCCATCATCTACAAGCTCTTGAAGAACGGGGCGGCGCAAACCACCACCGCGAAAAAGGGCGCGCCGGCGGCGAAGTGAGGCGGCCCGCCCGCTCTCATTCCGTCATCACCAGGCTGAACAGTTGTCCCGGTGATCCAGAACGGCAAGCGCATGCGTGGCCGGCGGGTCATGTGCGAAGCGCAAACACCGAGGCGGCCCGCCCTGAAGCCGGCAATAACGCAAGTTTCAGATTTCCCGCAAGATTTCCGATGGAGAACGACGATGTCTGCCGCCCATGAAAGGGAAAGCCTGCGCGGCATATTGCTGGCGCTTGTCGCCTATGCCACCTGGGGCATGTTCCCGCTGTTCTTCCGCCTGCTGGAGGACGCGTCGGCGTGGGAGGTGGTGGCGCACCGCGCCCTGTGGTCGCTGCCGGTGGCGCTGCTGGCGGTGGCGGCGACGGGGCGGCTGACGGGGGCGCGCGCCATGCTGCGCAACGGCGCGCAGATGCGGGTGATGACCGCGTCGGCCTTGCTGCTGTTTCTCAACTGGGCGATGTTCGTCTGGGGCGTCAACGCCGAACGCACCGTGGAGGTATCGCTGGGCTATTACATCAACCCGCTCATCAACGTGCTGTTGGGGTTCCTGCTATTGGGCGAGCGGTTTTCCCGCGCCCAGACGCTGGCCATCGCGCTGGCGGCGCTGGCGGTGGGGTGGCTCACTGTGGCGGCGGGGGTGTTTCCGTGGCTGGCGCTGCTGCTGGGCGGCACGTTCTCCGTCTATGGCTATCTGCGCAAGACCATGCGCGCGGATTCGCTGACCGGCTATTTCGGCGAAACGCTGGTGATGCTGCCGGTGGCGCTGGCGCTGCCGGGCGCGCTGGCCTTCATGGGCTTGCCGCTGCGCTTCGGCCATGACGCGGGGCTGACGGGGCTGCTGATCCTCTCCGGCCCGGTGACGGCGGTGGTGCTGCTGATCTTCGCCGCCGCGGCGCGGCGCATCCGCTATTCCACCATGGGCCTGCTGCAATACCTCACGCCCACCATGCATTTCCTGATCGCCGTGTTCCTGTTCGGCGAGCCGTTCACGGCGCACCACGCCGTCGCCTTCACGCTCATCTGGCTGGCGCTGGCCATCTACGCCATCGACGGCTGGCGGCGGCGCTGAGGCTCACTTGCGCTTCAACGACAGGGTGAAGGCGGTGAACATCTTGCCGCTGTCCGGGTCGGTGGCCCGCAAGACGGAGCGCAGCCGGTTCCCGCCGCTGCGGCTGAGTGTGAGCTGGGCGCGCAGCCGGCGGCCCTTGTCGTCCTTGCCGGCGAACGACAGCAGCACCTTGCCACTCGCGACCCGGCCCGAACCGGAGACATGGCCGCGATCATGCATCAGCAGGTCACTGAACACCTTGCGGCCGCGCACGCGCAGCGTGCCGCTGGTTTCAAACCGCGAATCGGCGCCGAAGCACAGATAGCGCACGTGCAGGGTATTCCTGATGCGCTCCCAGCGCCCCTGAAACGAACAGACCACCGCTTCCTTCGGGGCGGACGGCTTCTCGCGCACCACGCCGCGGCCCTGCCATTGGCCATGCATGCCCGCCAGCACGTCCGCCGCGCCGCGCGCCAGGGCCCCGCCGGGCAGGGTGGTCAGCAGGGTGAACAGCAGCAGCAGGCGCGACATCATGGCGGGGTGTCTTTCTCAACGTTTCGTTCACACAGCAGGACGGTATAGGCCGGCACCACCATGATGGTGGCCAACAGCGCCAGAATCAAGACGATCAGGGCGCTGGTGCCGAATTGCGCGGCGGTCGGCATGTCGGACAGCCACGAGACGGCCATGCCGGCGCCCAGCACCAGCGTGGAGGCGAACAGCACCGCCCCCATCTTCTCCGCGCTGGCCAGCAGCGCCGGGCGCGCCGCGCGGCCGGAGTCCATCTCCAGCCGCAGGCGGAACAGCAGATGAATGGCGTCGTCCACGGCGATGCCGAAGGCGATGGTCATGGCCAGCACCACGCTCAGGGTGAGCGCCCCGCCGGTGGCCCAGATGCCCAGGGTCAGCAAGGTGATCGGCAACAGCGCCGGCACCGCCGCCGCCAGCATCAGCCGCCATGAACGCACGAACAGGCCGATCACCACCAGCGCCGCGATCACCGCGAACAGCAGTGAAACCTTCAGCCGGTCGATCACCTTGGGGCTGCCCAGCATCGCCTTCGGCATCAGCCCGGCGATGGAGATGCGGCTGCCCGGATGGCGCCGTTCGATGGTTTTCAGCATCCGCCCCAACTGCCGCAACAGGCGGCCGGCGTCGCGCGAATCCATGTTCGGCATGTAGGCGATGAGGGCGAACGAACGCCCGTCGGCGGATGTCATCAGCCGGCCCAGGCGTGGCGGGATCTTCGCGGCGATGGTGCGAGCGTCGGCCCGCCCGCCGCGCAGCCAGTCGCGCACCGACACCCATGAATACACGCCGCGCAGCTGCGGCCGGGCGGCCATGGCGCGATGCGCGGCGACGAGCGCCGGGGGAGGGGCGTCATGATGCGCGCGGTCGGTTTCCACCAGCACGTAGAAATGATCGATACCGCCGAACTTGTCGCTGATGACGCCAACGGCGCGGTTGGCCGGCGAGTCGGCGCTCAGATAGTCGCGATAGACGTAGGAGGCCTCGATGCGCTGATAGCCGATCATCGACACCGCCAGCAGCGCCAGCGCCACGGCCGCCACCAGCCGCGCATGGCGAATGCCGAACGCGGTCATCGCCAGCGCCGCGCGCCGCAGCGCCTCGGCCAGGTCGCCCCCCGGGCGGGCCGGTGCGGGGCGCCAGCCGCGCAACAGCATCAGCGCCAGCAACGGGACGCCCATCAGCACCGCCACGAAGGCGGCCATCACCGCCGCCGCCGCCTGCAGGCCGAACTCGCTGACCGCCGGCGACTCGGAGGCCAGCAACGTCAGGCAGGCCAGCGCCGTGGTCAGCGAGGTCATGGCGCAGGCCGGCCCGGCCACCTCGAGGGCGTGGCGCACCGCGTCGGGCAGCGCGCGCCCGTCGGTCAGCGCCCGGCGGATGGCCCAGGTCAGGTGCATGGCGTCGCAAATGGCGATCACCATGATCAGCGTCGGCAGCACGTTGGACAGGGCGGTGACCGGCGTGCCGCTCAGCCCGAAGGCGCCCAGCATCCAGATGACCGCCAGCACCGGCGGCACGAAGGCCATCACCACCATCGGCAGGTTGCGGAAGAAAGCGATGCACAAAAGCAGGGCGATGAAGGCGCCGATGGCGGTGAGCACCAGCAGGTCGCGGTTCAGCGCCCGCACCACCTCGTGGCGCAGCACCCGCGTGCCGGTCATCGTCACCGTCAGCCCCGCCGCGCTGGCGACGGGCCCGATGGTGGCGCGGATGTCGCGCAGCAACCGGGCGCTGGCGCGCAGCCCCCTGATCTTCGGGTCGTGGTCGATGATGATCAACGCCGCCGTCGCGTCGGGCGCCAGCAGAAAGCCGACCAGCGGATGATCGCGCAATGTCCGCAACAGCGGCGTGACGTTCCGGCCGGCCTTCAGCTCCGCCGGTATCAGCGGCGCCGGATAACCCTTGTCGTCCGGCGGCTCGCGGGCCGAGGCGGGCGACACCACGCCCTTCACGCCAGCGACGAAACGCAATTGCAGATGCATCTCGCGAATGGCCGTCAACTGGCTGGCGGAAAAAGGCGCTTTCGCCTCCACCAGAACCAGCAGATCATTGCCGAGGCCGGGGAAGGTGGTATGCAGGCGCTCCGTGGCGCGCGAAATGGAATCGCCGACGTCGAACAGCGATTCCACGTCGTCATCGAAATACAGGGAGGACAGACCGGCCGCGGCGGTCAACGTCAGCAGCACGATCAGGATCAGCGCCAGGCGCGGGTAACGCGCCGACAGGAAGCCGGGCAGCGCCAGCAGGCTCCCGCGGGGCCTGGTCGGTTTTCGGAGTGTGGCATCCATGCGCGGTTCCGGTTTCTCTCCCCCGGACTGTATTGCGGGCGGCAAGGTTCCCGGTCAAGCGGAATCCCTGCAAATGGCGCATCGTCGCGAGGCGGAGAAACGCCGCCGGAGCCCCGGATCACGCGATGCCGTCGTCGAAGCGCGACGGATCGAAACCGAAGAAGCGGAACGCCTCTTCCATGTGCGGCGGCAGCGGCGCGGTGACGTCGATCCGTTGGCCGCTGACGGGATGAATGAAGCCGACGCGCCGGGCGTGCAGCATCAGCCTGGCCGCCACGCCGTCGGGCAGTTCCTCCAGCCCGCCGTATTTGCCATCGCCCATGATCGGGTGGCCGATCAGCGCCATGTGGGCGCGCAGCTGGTGCTGACGGCCGGTGACGGGTTTGAGCGACACCCAGGCGGCCACGGCGGCGGCCCTGTCCACCACGTTGTAATGGGTGATGGCCGGTTGCGCGTCCGTCTCGCCATCATGCGCCGCGCGCACCCGTTCGCCATCGCGGGTCATGGCCTTGATGAGCGCCATGTCCACCTTGCCCTGTGGCGGCTTCGGCACGCCGTGCACCAGCGCCCAGTAGACCTTGCGCACGGCGCGCGAGGCGAACAGCTTGCCCAGCTTCGCCGCCGCGGCGCGCGTCCTGGCCACCACCAGGGCGCCGGAGGTGTCGCGATCCAGCCGGTGCGCCAGCCGCCAGTTTCCACCGCCCGCCGCCCGCAGATGGCGATCCAGATGCTGGCGCGTCTTGCTGCCGCCCTGCACGGGCAGGCCGGCCGGCTTGTTCAGCACCAGCAGGTGATCGTCCTCGTGCAGGATCAGGGGGCGCAGGAAGGCCAGGGCCTCCTCTTTCGGCAAGGGCGGGGCTTTCGCCGTTTGCGCCGCCATGTCGTCCGGCAGCGGCGGGATGCGCACCTCGTCGCCGGCGTTCAGCCGTTGCGCCGCCTTCACCCGCTTGCCGTTGACGCGCACCTCGCCCTTGCGCAGCAGCTTCTGCAAGCGGGCGTGGGGCAGGGCGGGATAATGAAGGCGGAACCAGCGGTCGAGGCGCAGGCCGGCCTCGTCCGCCGCCACCTTCCTGTGGCTGACCCGGCTCATGGGGAGAACAGGAGGCGGCCCAGCGCCAGGCCGGCGAAGATGGCGATCAGCGACAGCCCGACGGAGCCGGCGACATAGGAGAAGGCGGCGAGCACGGCCTTGCGCTCATACAGGGTGGCGACATCCAGCGCGAAGGCGGAGAAGGTGGTGAAGCCGCCGAGAATGCCGGTGACGAGAAAGGCGCGGACCTGTTCGCCCACCTGCCACTTCAGGGCCATGACGGCGATCATCAGCCCGATCAGGAACGAACCGGCGGTGTTGACGATCATGGTGCCCCACGGAAAGCCGTGGCCGAACAGCCTGACCGCGAGGGTGGTGGTGGCGAAGCGCGCCGCCGCGCCCAGCGCGCCACCCGCCGCCACCGCCGCCACCATGGACAGGGAAAACGTCATGCCGTCTCCGTCTCTCGCCGCCTGCGCATGGCCGCGTCATCTGGCATGAAACACGCCGCTTGCCAAGAGGTCACGGGGCGGTGATTGGCCGGCGGCGGGCGGGTTGTGGCATACTGATGCGAGGCGTGGGAGATACGGAGGCCGGACGTCATGCCTGATCCTTCGTTCAATCAGCCGCCGCCGTTCGCGGATGTCGATCTGTTCACCACCGATCCGGCCTTGCGCGGGGCGCTGGCCGCCTTCGACCCGCGGGCCGACACCGAGGCGCTGGCCGCCTATGGCCGGCTGGCCGGCGGCGCGCACATGATGGAGCGCGCCCGGCTGGCCAACGAATATCCGCCCCGCCTGCACACTCATGACGCCACCGGCGAGCGCATCGACGAGGTGGAGTTCCATCCCGCCTGGCATGAGCTGATGGAAACCAGCGCGCGGGCCGGGCTGCATCAGGCCACCCTGGGGGCGCGCCGCTTCAGCCACGTGCAGCGCGCCGCGCTGGTCTGTCTGGCCTCGCGGATGGAGGCCGGGCACGTCTGCCCGCTGACCATGACCCACGCCGCGGCGCCGGTGCTGGCGGCGACGCCGGAGGTGGGGCTCGCCTGGCTGAAGAAGATCCGCGTGGCCGATTACGACGCGCGCGCGTGGCCCATGAAGCGCAAGAAGGCGGTGACGCTGGGCATGGGCATGACCGAACGCCAGGGCGGCTCCGACGTGCGCGCCAACCGCACCGAGGCCAAGCCGGTGAAGGGCCGCGAATACGTCCTTCATGGCCACAAGTGGTTCCTGTCGGCGCCGATGAGCGACGCCTTCCTGATCACCGCCCAGGCGCCGGGCGGCATCAGCTGTTTTCTGGTGCCACGGTTGCGTGATGACGGGGCTGGCAACGGCCTGCGTCTGGTGCGGCTGAAGGACAAGCTGGGCAACCGCTCCAACGCCTCCGCCGAGGTGGAGATCGAAGGCGCCCGCGGCTGGCTGCTGGGCGAGGAAGGGGAGGGGATCCGCGCCATCATCCCGATGGTCAACCTCACCCGGCTGGACACCGCCGCCTCGTCGGCCGGGCTGATGCGTCAGGCGCTGGCGCTGGCGG
>DRPD01000238.1 GCA_011374735.1 Thermopetrobacter sp. | reverse complement strand
GATCCGGCGAAACTGGCCGAATACGCCGACAAGGCCGCCCAGGCGGCGGCCATCATCGCCGGCACCGCACCGCAATCGGCGATCGACGAGGCGGCGGCCGAAGCCAGGGCGCGCGGGCTTCCGGACGCGGCGGCGATGGCCGCCGTCTGGCTGCAGATGGCCGATGAACTGCGCGCCGCCCGCGTGGCGATCAACGCGGCTGTCTATGACGGCCGCTCGGCGATCGCGGATGCCGGGGACATCGCGGCGGTCGAGGCGGCGCTGTCGACGGCCGTGGCGGCCGTCGAGGCGCTGCGATCCTGAATGTCCGCCTATTCCGACCATCTCGGCGCCGTGCCGGCCTATCACAAGGCCGCCGGCCGGCACGATCACATGCTTGGCCGGGGCTGGGCGCGGGCTTCCGGCCGCGGCGGAATTCCAAAACGCCCTCATGGCCGACGGCGCCGCGGCCTGGCGGCGCTGGGCGATGTTTCCTGCTGTCGTCTTCTGGACGATGCGCCAGGCACCGGCTTCAGATGTGAAGCCGGAAATTCGCAGTCTTGCGCCCGGCCTTCGTGCCGGGCGTTCCGTTTTTCGAGGTAGTGCGATGAACACCATGAACGCGGCGGGCCTTGAGCTGGTGAAACGTTTCGAGGGCTGGCGGGGCCGTGCCTATCGCGATGCGGTGGGCGTATGGACGATCGGTTATGGCCACACGTCGATGGCCGGACCGCCAAGGGTGACCCCGGGCCTCAGAATCACGAGGGCGGAGGGCGAGGCGATCCTGAGGCGCGACCTGCGCAGATATGAGCGCGTGGTGCGCGATGCGGTGCGCGTGCCCCTCAACGACAACCAGTATGCGGCGCTCGTTTCGTTCTGCTACAATGTCGGACCGGCCAGCTTCCGCAGATCCTCGGCATTGCGTTATCTCAACCGCGGTCTCTACGACCAGGTGCCGCGACGTCTGGCGCTGTGGAACAGGGCCGGCGGCCGGGTCCTGCGCGGCCTGGTGCGCCGGCGCAAGGCGGAGGGCGAACTGTTCGCAACGCCCATCGACGAGGTCGAGGCGCAGGGCGACATCGCGCGTGCGGCGGCGGCGCGCGGCCGCGTGGCGCCCGATACCGGCAAGCCTGTTCTTCGCAGTCGCTCCGCCTGGGCGGCGGCCGGGCTCGGCGCCCTTTCGCTCGGCGAGGTGTCGCTCCGCGAGGTGCTGCCCGGCGGGGTTTCTGAGGCGTCCGGCCTCCTGCGCTCGCTCGTGGAGAACCTGTCGGCCCTGTCGCAGGCCAGCGGCCTGCCGCTTGCCGTGCTCCTGCCCGGCGCGGTGGCGGTCGGCCTGGCCGGCTGGATCATCTACGACCGGTGGTGGAAAAGCGTCCATGAGGGCGTGTGAATGCCGGCGATCCTCTTCTCCTTCCTTGCCACGAAGGCCGGCCGGCTGCTGGCGGCGGCGCTTTCGGGGGTGGTTCTTCTGGGTCTTGCCTATGGCAAGGGGCGGTTCGATGGCGCGGCCCGCTGTGCCGAGCGGCTCGCCGATCTTCGCGGCGCGTTGGCGCGGGCGCGGCTGGTCGAACTCGACAGGCAGCGGCGCATCAACGACGCCGCGCTTCTTGAGGCACGGCGCCAGGCGGAGGACCTCGCCGCCGGGATCGAGGCCCTCAATGCAAGACTGGAGGAAAATGCCGATGCAGCCGCCGGGGATGCCGATCGTGATGCTTGCGGCCTGGGCGCTGGCGGGGTGCGCCGCCTCGACACTCTCCGCTGACGTGCCGCGCCCGCGCCTCGTCGCCCCGCCGCCGGCGCTGACACGGCCCTGCGCGCGCCCGGCGAGATTGCCGGGCCGCGCCCTCGCCGCGGCCGAGGTCGAACGGTTCTGGGGCAGGGACCGGGCAAATCTGATCATCTGCCGCCGCAGGAACGGGGCATTGGTCGACTACTACCGCAAACGCGACAGGGCGCTTGGTGGCGATGGGTGAGGAGGACATGGCAGGATTTGAGGACAACCGTCAATGGCATCTGGACAGGCGGGTGCCGATATCCCTGATCGTCGCCATCGTCATGCAGACCGTGGCGGCGGCCTGGTGGGCGGCCTCCATGCAGGCGCGCATCGAGGCGCTCGAAAGGTCCGCCAATGCCTCCGACGGCCAGCGCGACCGCATCGTGCGGCTGGAATCCGACATCGCCTACATCAAGTCGGCAATCGAGCGGATCGAACGGCAGCTGGTTCCAGCGCTTTTCGGGAAGAACAGGGGAAAGTGATCGCCAGCCGGTGCGGTTGCACTCGTCATGATTTCAAAAAAACGGCGATCCGGAGAGGTGGCGCCCGGTCGGGCACTGCCGTCTCCGGGCGCTCTCGCCCCGCAATCCCCGAGCCGTGATCGCGAGATTCGGGCTCGACATTGCAGATCACGCCATCGCCCAGCGATCGGACCCGACAAGCGCGTGCCGGGGGAAGCGACGGCGGACCGCCGCCAG
>DRPD01000237.1 GCA_011374735.1 Thermopetrobacter sp. | reverse complement strand
TCCGGCACGCCGGCCATGGCGCGGGAACTGCCGTCCTTCACCAACCCGGCGGAGTGGATCAAGAGCCTCAGCGACCCGGCATGGACGCAACGGTTTTCCGCCAGCGCGCCGTCGGCCAATCAGATCGCCTCGTTCCTGGGCATCATCAGCAACCCGAAGATGATGGAAGGGATGCTGAACATGGCCGACCCGACGCTGATGGCGGCGTGGCTGCGGGCGGCGGCCAATCCGGCCTTTCTCAACGCCCTGATGAGCGCCGGCAATCCGGCGATGCTGGGCAACTACATGGCGATGATGGGCGACCCGCGGCTGCTGGAAACCCTGGTCAGGATGGGCGATCCACAGGTGATGGAGCCTTATCTCAGGATCATCACCCATCCCAGCTACATCAAGGGGATGATGAAACTGGCCGACGCGTCGCTGATGACCAACTACATGCGGATTGTCACCGATCCGAAGATGTTCGACAACGCCCTGAAGCTGGCCGACCCGCAACTGATGACGGGCTATCTGAAGGTGATGGCCGATCCGGCCTTCATGAAGATGGCGGCGAAGCTGGCCAGCCCGCGGGTGATGGAAGGCTACATGAAGATGGTGGCCGACCCGGCCTTCATCAAACAGATGCTGACGCTGGGCGGCGATACGCGGATGCTCGCCGATTTCCTGAAGCTGACGCTCGATCCGGGCTGGGTTTCCACCATGCTGAAAACGGTCGATCCGCAGTTGATGCAGGCGTGGATGCAGACGATGATGCGGCCGGACACCATGCAGGCGATGCTGAAGTTCATGGATCCGGCGCTGATGGCGCAGTTCATGCAAGCCGGCGTCGCCATCATGGGGGCGGCGCCCGACATGGCCGGGGCGATGGGCGGCGAGAAAAAGTGAGCGGGCCGGAGAGGGCCGGCGGGATACACGACGAAACGGGGAGGCAGCCGATGATGCGACGCACGTTGAGATTGACCATGATGGCCGGCGCGCTGGCCATGAGCGGCGGCCCGCTTGCGCTTGCCCCCACGGCGGTGGCGCAAACGGCGGCGCCGGCGTTCAGCGACGCGCAGCAGTGGATGAAGGCGTTCAGCGATCCCAAATGGGCCCAGGCGCTGGCCGGCCCGGCGCCGGCGGATCGGCTGTCGGCATATCTGAAGACCCTGAGCGATCCGCGGATGATGCAAGGCATGCTGAAGGCGGCCGATCCGAAGCTGATGGGCGCGTGGCTGAAGGCGGCGGCCGACCCGAAGCTGTTCGCGGCGGTGAAGAAGGCCGGCGATCCGGCGTTGCTGAAGCGTTACACGGACATGATGGCCGATCCGCGGCTGATGGAGGGGATGAAGAAGGCGGCCGACCCGCAGGCGCTGGAGAACTTCGCGAAGCTGCTGTCCGACGAGGCGTTCATGGGCCGGGTGACGCGCATGGCGGCGGACACGCAGCAGTATGCGGACTTCCTGAGGAAGCTGATGGATCCGGCCTTCTACACGGCGCTGACCAACGCCGTCGATCCGGCCGTCATGCAGGGGCTGGTCAAGATGATGACGCAGCCGGGGATGATGGAAGCGATGATGATGGCGATGGATCCCGACCTGCTGGCCAGGACGGCGCGGCTGGCTTTCACGGCGGCGCAGCGAGGCGTCGAAGCGGCGACGCAAGCGGCCGGCGCGCGCCGGCCCGGCGGCGCGGCCGATCCCTACACGGAGATGCTGAAGCTGGTGCTCGACCCGGCCTGGTATGCGGCCATGTACAAGAATGTCGATCCGGCGCTGATGCAGCAGTTCATGAAACTGGCGACGACGCCGCAGATGATGGAGGCGTTGATGAAGTCCATGGACCCGGAGCTGTTCGCGAGGCTGATGCAGCTGTCCTTCGCCATGGCCAACAGCGGGTTCGGCGGCCGCGGCGCCAACCGGACGGCGCCGGCGGTTCCTGAGAAAAAGTAACGTCAATTCAATGGGGAAGTGTCATTTCTTGACACAGGACAGGAAGGAAAGAGAGGCATGAACAGGATGTGGGGAACGATGCGCGGCATGGCGGCCGCGGCGCTGGCGGGGCTTGCGCTGATGGCGGGGGGCGCCGCCGCCCAGGAGCTGGACGCGGCGACGAAGGCGCTGAACGCCAAGAGCTATTTCCACGGCACGCCGCCGATCGCGGAACGCTACAAGAACCAGAAAAGCTGGTTCGCCGTGCCGACACCGCCGAAGGAGGAGCTGAAGAAGCACCAGTTCATGCCGCCGATCTCGGCGGTGGCGAAGATGCGGGCCATGCAGTCGATGATGTTCTACAACCCGTTCTCGCTCAAACAGATGATCAACTTCATGGCGGCCAAGAAGAAGGCGGCGAAGGGCCTGTCCTTCGACGAAGTGGTCGAGTCCATGAAGACCAAGGCCAACGAGCTGAACATGCGCTTCGTGGGCGTCTCCACGCCGTGGCGGGTGATCCGCGAGATCTATGACCCCAAGTATCCGCGGGTGGAGATCTATTCGTTCTGTGACCTGGAAACGCTGGCGCGCATTCTGGAATACTCGCCGGAGTTCATCGTGTTCATCCCCTGCCGCATCGCGGTGATGGAAGACCGCAACAAGGACATCTGGCTGGTGACGCTGGACTGGGACGTGCGCTGGATGGACACGGCGCCCAACCCCAACCGCATTTCCGACGATCTGCGCAAGCGGGCCATTTCGATCCGCGAGCGGCTGGAGAAGATCATGGAGACGGCGGCCAGCGGCGACTTCTGAGCCCCTCTCTTCCGAATATCGAACACGCTTCGACGAACCGGGCGCCGCGCGGGCTGGAGCGCCCGGTTCCTTCATGTCGGCCCGGACGGCACCCCCCGCGCGGCGAAGTGATGGCGCATAATCACGCCACAATTTCGGGATACCTTGAATGCTGAGTTCATGTGTCGATGATGGCACGCCGTGGTGACCGGGGCGTGGGGAGCCGACATGGGTTGCGATGTCTCAAAACGATTCCCGGCGTTTACCTTTCCTTCAAATTTCAACGAATGGCGCCGGCTGGTCGTGCTACCTGTCGTGAGCGGGCACGGGAATGGACGGACACGCGCGATGGCGCGCCAACGGGCACGCATATTGCCTGTGGGGCCATGGGTGACGCACACTCATGTGTCTTCCCGGGAAAGTGGGGGCATCTTTCGCTGGTCGTAGAGTAGTCATGGAGTATGCAAAGATGTTCAAGCGGGTTCATGGAATCACCGGGCTGGTGGCGGCGGCGATGGTGGCGGCGGCCGCCCCGGCCGGCGCCCGGGAAGTCAACATCGCGCCGGGGTTGCCCCATGTGGACGTGACCATCGGCGGCAAGACCCTGCGCATCGAGCGCAATCAGGACACCCGGCACAAGCTGACCAACAGCTACACCAAGACCTCGCGCCCCTGCCCG
>DRPD01000236.1 GCA_011374735.1 Thermopetrobacter sp. | reverse complement strand
GGGGGCGGGCCACGAACGCAAGGCGCGTGTGAGATGCTCGTCATTCCGGCGAAAGCCGGAATCTCGTGCCACGGACTCATGCACATGTGGCCTGAGATGCTGACTTTCGTCAGCATGACGGGTTTCCTTTGAACGCTTGCGTCATATGGCCTGAGATGCCGGCTTCCGCCCAGTGGCGTCCAAGGAAAAATTGAGCGCACATGAAACTCCCTTGGAATTACGGCGCTTTGAAGCGTTTTCCCGATGCCGGGGCGTGTTTTCCATTGCTGCCCAAGACCGTCATGCCCGCGAAAGCGGGTATCCATGCGGCATCTCGACAGGATGATGGCCTTTCGACAGAAGCACTTGATATGCCAAAGACTTTTCCGCACTGCCCTAGTTTGTTGAAAAGCCGCATAGGCTCCCGCTTTTGCGGGAGCGACGAAAGATGGCGTGGGAGTGATGGCATTGAGAGATTTCCTTGGACATCACTGGGCTTCCGCCGGCATGACGCGTTTCACCCCAGCGCCCGCGCCAGCGCCGCGCGCGCATCGGGCAGCAACTCTTCGGCGAACCACGGGTTCTTTTTCAGCCACGCATTGTTGCGCCAGCTCGGATGGGGCAGGGGAACCACCGGCGGATCAGTGGCCGCCACCACATCCCGCCAGTTCCTGACCGTCTCCGTCAGCGTCCGCCCGCGCAACGCCTTCGGCACATGCCAGCCGTGCGCGTATTGCCCCACCGCCAGCACCAGCCGCACATCGGCCAGCGCCGCCAGCAATTCCGCCCGCCAGGTGGGCGCGCACTCCTTGCGCGGCGGCAGGTCGGCCCCCTTCGCGTCCTGCCCCGGAAAGCACAAGCCCATCGGCACGATGGCCACGGCCTGAGCGTCATAGAACAGCTCCGGCGGCATCGTCAGCCAGACGCGCAGCCGCTCCCCGGACGGATCGGTGAACGGCCGGCCCGACGCATGCACCTTCGTCCCCGGCGCCTGCCCGGCGATCAGCACCCGCGCCGTTTCAGACACCTGAAAGACGGGCCTTGGCTCATGGGGCAGGGGCGCGCCCAGCGGCGTCTCCACGCACACCCGGCAGGCCCGGATGCGCCCGCACAGCGCCGCCATGTCGCCCGTCATCTCAGCGCAACACCACCGGCGTCGCCCGCACCGCCGGGCGCGCCTGCATCCGCTCATGCCAGGCCTTCAGGCGCGGCCAGCGCTGTGCGTCCAGCCGCTCCCGGCACACCCGCATGAAGTCGATCCCGGCCAGTGCGTTGATGTCGGCGATGGAATAGCCATCCCCCGTCAGCCACGCCCGCCCGTCGCCCAGCGCCGTCTCGAAGATGTCCAGCGCCGCGTGCAGCTTGTCGCGGTTCATCTCTCCCCACTCGGCGATCTGCGCCGGCTCCAGCCCCATCGCCGCCGCATGGGTGTGGCGGAACAGATGAAAGATCGGATACAGCAGATAATGCACCACCCGCTCGTTCCACATCTCCACCCGCGCCGCGTTGGCCGGATCGGGCCCACCGAACAGCGGCGGATCGGGATGCAACGCCTCCAGATAACGGCAGATGGCCAGCGATTCGGCGAGATACGTGCCGTCGTCCAGCTCCAGCACCGGCACCCGGCCGAACGGGTTGATGGCCCGAAACGCCGCCGAGCGCTGATCGCCGGCCACGATGTCCACCGGCGCGGAAGGGATATCGAGGCCCTTCTCGGCGATGAACAGCCGCACCCGCCGCACATTGGGGGCGCGGGGATCCTCATGCAGGCGCATGGCGCGTGCTCCTTGCTGTTTGCATCGCCCAACGGGGGATGCGCCTCACTCTCTGGGTGACGGCACGATGCGCTCCGCCCCGGGCGGCGTGTCCGGCGCGTCAGCCTGGGTGGCCGGGTGGGCTCTGGTGGCGGGGGCGAACGGCGAGGGCATGGGCGCCGTCTCGCCGGGCGCCGCCGGTTCCGGCCGCCGGGCCATCGGGGGCGGCGTGTGCGGCATCGGCGCGGTCGCGGGGGCCGGTTGCGCGGCCGGTGCGTCCGGTTGCGCCATGGCCGGTTCCGCCCGCCGCCTGACGCGGATGCCGCTTTCCACCACCAGCGCCATGTCGTCGCCGACCAGCAACAGATGCTCCACATCATCGCGCCGCACGAGCATCAGCGCCCGCTCATCATCCAGCGGGTGGCTTTCCACCAGCCCCAGCCGTTGCCCCTTGCCCCCCGGAAGCCGCCGCCTCTTGCGCAACAGCGCCACCAGCAGCAGCGCCACCGCCAGCGCCACGAGCCCGCCGGCGATCCACAATCCCGTCTGCATCAGGTCATCCATGATCGCCCCCTTCCATCCCTGTCCGCCCCAACGCCGCCAGGCCCGCAGGCTGGCAAGCGGGTTCGTTTTGCATATACTACAGGTGATTCGCTCCCGGCAATGGACGGGCCTCCGGCTAGCGGACGGCGAGAAGCCACGGGAGCGCATGCGGGGCTCATCGAGCGGCGGGACGGGATCATGGCGGACACCTCGGTATCAATGGCGCCGGCGGCGCGGCCTGTGGCCGGGCCCATGTGGAAACGGGCCGCGCTGGCCCTGTTCGCCCTGCTGTTGGCCGCCGCCGCGGCCGCCGGGCTGTTCCCGTTCCTCGGTGGAATGGCGCGGCCCCTGCCGGATTGGCTGATGATCGCCGCCGCCGCCCTGGCGCTGATCGGCGCCGCCGCGCTGCTGGCCTGGCTGGCCGGTTGGGTGCGCCCCGCCGCCGCCGGCGCCGCCGCCCTGACGCGGCAGGCCCTCGACGCCTGCCCCGAAGGCTGCGTCATCACCGGCCCGCGCGGCCGCATCCGGCACGCCAACGCCGCCTGGCGCGCCTTGTCGGAGAAAGCCGGGCGCAAGCGCCTCGCCGGCCCCGATATCCTGTTCGCGCCGCACCCGGACGTGGCCCAGGCCGTCTATCGCCTGCACGAGAAGGCCCGCGATGGCGCCCACGCCGCGCGGGAACTGTTCATCCCGGCCGGCCAGGAGGTGCCGGGGTTCACCAACCATGACGGCCTGTGGTTGCGGCTGGAGGCGGTGCCCATGGGCGCCGGCGCGGTTCTCTGGCGTGTCGCCGACGTCAGCGCCGAACACGCCCGCCACGATGCCGCCTTCGCCGACCTGCAACACGTCATCGACTATCTCGACAACATGCCGGCCGGCCTGTTCTCCACCACCGACGACGGCCGCGTCACCTATGTCAACGCCACCCTGGGCGACTGGCTGGGCCTGGATTCCGAACAGAGCATGGGCCGCGGCCTGAAGCTCACCGACCTGATGCCGCCGGAGGTGGCCACCCGGCTGGCCGCCATCGAGCCGCAAGCGGGGGAAACCCGCACCGAGACGCTGCTGGCCGACCTGTGCGACGCCACCGGGCGAGAATTCCCCGTGCGTCTCGTCCACCGGGTGGATTTCGACGCCGCCGGCCGGCCGCGTCCATCCCGCACCCTGGTGCTCGACCTGCGCGATCCGGCCCAGGAGGACGACGCCGGCGCCTTGAAGCTGGCCCGTTTCATCCATGCCGCGCCGCTGGGCATCGCCCTGACCGATGGCGACGGAACGATGACCGCGCTGAACGCGGCGCTGGCCCGGCTGTCCGACAAGGCCAGGAGTGGCGCCCGGCTGCGCGAACTGGTGGCCGGGAAGGATCACCCGCAATTCATCGCCGCCTGGGAGTCGGTCGTCAGCGGCACCTGCCGGCAGGCCCGCGTCGAAGTGGATATCGACGCCGCCGATCCGGTGCGCGCCCAGCTGACCCTGACCCGCGTCTCCGAAGGTGACGGCAAAGAGCCGGAACTGGCCGTCTACGTGCTCGACACCAGCCACAGCCGCCGCCTGCAGGAACAGCTGGAGCAGAGCCGGAAGATGCAGGAGGTGGGCACGCTGGTGTCCGGCATCGCCCATGACTTCAACAACAAGCTGACGGTGATCCTCGGCGCCGCCGACTTTCTGCTGGCCCGCCACCGGCCGGAGGATCCCTCCTTCGTGCACATCCGCAACATCCGCCACAACGCCGCGCAGTCCGCCGACATGGTGCGCCAGCTGCTGGCTTTCTCGCGCAAGCAGACCCTGCAACCGCGGGTGCTGACGCTGAGCGACCTGGTGGCCGAAACCGGCGCCATGCTGAAGCGCACCCTGGGCGAGAAGGTGGAGGTGAAGATCGAGCACGGCCGCGACCTGTGGCCCGTGAAGGCCGATCCGACGGAACTCGACCGGGTGATCATGAACCTCGCCGTCAACGCCCGCGACGCCATGCCCGGCGGCGGCCGCCTGACCATCCGCACCGCCAACCTGCCGGCCCGCGAGGCGGCGCGGGTGGCGCCCGACATCATGCCGGCCGCCGATTACGTGCTGCTGGAGGTGGCCGATGAGGGCGAAGGCATTCCGCCGGAGGTGCGGGAGCGCATATTCGATCCCTTTTTCACCACCAAGGAAGTGGGCAAGGGCACCGGTCTTGGCATGTCCATGGTGTTCGGCATCGTCAAGCAGTCCGGCGGCTACATCTTCTGCGACAGCGCGCCGGGCGAGGGCACCACGTTCCGCATCTATCTGCCGCGCCATGTGGAGACGGCGGAGGAACGCGGCCAGCGGCTGGAGGAGGAGCGGCGCGCCGCGAAGGCCGCCACGCAGGTGGACCTGACCGGCAAGGGGCTGATCCTGCTGGTGGAGGACGAGGACGCGGTGCGCGAATTCGCCCTGCGCGCCCTGACCCAACGCGGCTACGAGGTGATGGAGGCGGCCTCCGCCGAGCTGGCCCTCGACCTGATGGAGGAGATGCGCGAGGAAGGCCGCGACGTCGATCTCATCGTCTCCGACGTGGTCATGCCCGGCATGGACGGCCCCACCATGATCCGTGAGCTGCGCCAGCTGGGCGTGGCCGCGCCGGTGGTCTTCATGTCCGGGCATGCCGAGGACGCCTTCGCCGAAAATCTCGAGGAAGGCATGGAGTTCACCTTCCTCGCCAAGCCGTTCACCCTGAAGGACATCGCCGCCACCGTGAAGCGCGCCATGACGGGCGCTTGAAGCGACCCGCGCGCCATCGGCAAGAGCATGGCGCGGCGCGAGGGCGCGGGGCGCGCCACCAGCGGTTGAATCACGACATCAACACAACCATGAATTAATCGTGCGTTAAGAATTGCAACCTAAAATGTTCATACGGCTGGCTGTCATCTGCTCGTAATCGAGGGGGTGGACCAACCATGGTTCGAAGGGGGACGGCAGCCAGCCGCTTCACTTGTGCGGTCGAGCATCGGAAGGGTTGTGATTTGATCGGCACACAACTATAAGTAAAAACCAATCAAACGATTCGCACGCTGAGATTGTCAATCCGGCGCGCCGGAAGAGGGGAAAGAGGGGGTTATCGGGATGACCATGATGAGCGGAAAACTGAAACCGCTGGCCTCGGCGGGGGCGGCCGCCCTGTTGCTGGCCGGTTGCGCGGTCACGCCGCAGAAGCTGACCGATGCGGAAGTGACGTCGTTCTCCGAACGCAATCTGCGGGAGCTGGCGGCCGGACAGGAGCCGCTGAGCGGCCCGGTGTCGCTGTATGAGGCCATGGCCCGGGCGCTGAAATACAATCTCGACTACCGCGTCGCCCAGATGAAGCAGGCCCTGGCCATCGGCGACGCCAAACTGAAGAGCTGGGAGGCCCTTCCGAAGCTGGTCGCCAACGGCCATTGGGGCGACCGCAACAACGATCCGGGCGGCTGGTCGCGCTCGCTGACCACCGGCATCAGGTCCGCCGACGCGTCGCGCTCCAGCGAGCGGCAGACCCTGGCCGGCGATCTGACGTTCACCTGGAACATTCTCGATTTCGGCCTTTCCTGGGTGCGCGCCAGACAGGCCGCCGACGAGGCGCTGATCGCCATGGAGCAGAAGCGCCGCGCCATCAATCGCGTCATCGAGGAGGTGCGCACCACCTTCTGGCGCGCCGCCAGCGCCCAGCGTCTGGTGGGCCGCCTCAACCGGCTGGCCGGCCGGGTGGATCGCGCCTTGCGCAATGCCCGCCGCCTGGCCCGCGGTGGCGAGACGACGCCGATGGAGGCCCTGACCTTCGAGCGCGAGCTGGTCGCCATCCGCAAGCAGGCCGTCGAGCTGACCCGCGATCTGCATGGCGCCCGCATTCAATTGGCGGCGCTGATGAACCTGGCCCCGGGCACCCGCTACAAGCTGGCCATTCCGCGCCGCCGCGCCGCCGTGCTGAAGCTGCCGCGCGACCCGCGCCAGCTGATGGCCATGGCCCTGCGCAACCGCCCCGAACTGCGCGTCGCCGCCTATCGCGAGCGCATCAACCAGAAGGAGGCCACCGCCGCGCTGCTGGAGATGCTGCCGGGCATCAATCTCTACGCCGGCCTCAATGGCGACCTCAATCCGCTGCTGTTCAACGCCAGCTGGATCAGCTGGGGCGCCAGGCTGAGCTGGAATCTGCTGCGGGTGTTCCGCTATCCGGCCCGCAAGGCCACCATCGACGCCAGGGACAGGCTGCTCAAGGCCCAGTCGCTGGCCATGACCATGGCGGTGCTCACCCAGGTGCACGTCGCCCGCCTGCGCTATCACTATCAGCGCCAGGTGCTGGCCTCCGCCAGCCGCTATCATGACGTGCAGCGCCGCATCCTGCGCCAGGTGCGCGCCGCCGCCGCCGCCGACATCGCCAGCGAGCAATCGCTGATCCGCGAGGAGATGAACACCATCGTCGCCGCCGCGAAGCATGATGTGGCCTACGCCGATCTGCAGAACGCGGCCGCCCAGCTGTATGCCTCCGTCGGCCTCGACCCCTACGGGGCCGGCGCGGCGCTGGACATGAGGGTGAAGGAACTGGCCGCCAGCCTGCGCCGCGCCCAGAACGGCGACAGGCTGATGAAAATGGCCCAATCACGAAAGGGGGGGTGACGTCGAACGGTCATCCCGCGCGGGATGACGGGAAATTGGCGGCGGGGAGCTTTGTTCCCGCTGGGCTTTCCGCCGTCATCCTTGCCGGGCGCATGCCTCTCTCCCCATCAGGCGGTCAGGCTGAACTATCAACCAAGGCCCCGCAAACAGGCATGCGCCCGGCATCTTTCATGCTCCTTCCGGTTTCGGACCCTGCTCCATGACTTCCCCGCCCGGTTTTGCCGGGCGGTTTTTTCATCCGCGCAAGAAAGGGCAAAAAAGGGGTTGCAAATTGAACAACTAGAGAACATAATGCGAATATACAGGAACGAGCGGTGCAAGGCAGCGACCGCTCTTGCAGCCAGGGGAGACGATGAGCTATGTCGCAGGCGAAGCTGAAACTCGTTGAGAATCCGTCCATGGATAAGAAAAAGGCGCTAGAGGCCGCGCTATCCCAGATCG
>DRPD01000235.1 GCA_011374735.1 Thermopetrobacter sp. | reverse complement strand
TCGCATGGATACCCGCCGTGGCGATGCTGTCAAGCGCCCGTGTCCGGCGGGTCGGCGGTCATGTTAACGCCGCAATGATGAAGGAATTGACTTGGCGAGGCTCACGGGACTAGAAACCGCCTGAGATGCAGAACAACAACCACACGATGCGGGTGTCCGGCGCCCGCCGCCGTTGGCGGCGCGCCATTCCCGGCATGGCGGCGGCCATGCTGGTGGCCGGATCGATCCAGTCGGCGCAGGCCGATCTCCGGTTGTGCAACAAGACCTCCAGCACCGTCGGCGTGGCGCTGGGCTACAAGGATCAGAAGGGCTGGGCCTCGGAAGGCTGGTGGAACATCCGGCCGCAGGAGTGCAAGACCCTGCTGGAGGGCAACCTGATCGCCCGTTACTACTACATCTACGCCATCGACTACGACAAGGGCGGCTCGTGGGACGGCAAGGCCACCTTGTGCACCCACGAGAAGATCTTCACCATCCGCGGGCGCACCAACTGCGAGGCCCGGGGCTATCGCACCACCGGTTTCTTCGAGGTGGACACCGGCGAGGAAACCGACTGGACGATCACGCTTTCGGGCAACGCCGCGCGCTCGGCCAGCAGCACCGGCGGCAAACGCGGCAAATGATCGCTTCAGGCCATGCCCGGCCTGAGGCGGCGCGCCAACAACAAGAACAAGACGGGACATTTCGAACAGCCGTGAGACGCAGCAGAAACGTCAAAATCCTGGCCACCCTCGGCCCGGCGTCGGATAGCATGGAAATGGTGGAAACGCTGTTTCTGGCCGGGGCCGACGCCTTTCGCATCAACATGAGCCACGCCGACCACGGGACGCTGACCACCTGTCACGACATGATCCGCCAGGTGGAGCAGCGCCACAGCCGGCCGATCGGCATCCTCGTCGATCTGCAGGGGCCGAAACTGCGCATCGGCGAATTCGCCACCGACGAAGTGACAATCGAGGCCGGTCGGGAATTCGTGCTCGACGACGACCCGGCGCCGGGGGATGCGAGCCGGGTTCATCTGCCGCATCCGGAGATCTTCGCCGCCGTGCATGTGGGCGACCAGTTGTTGCTCAACGATGGCCGGGTGCGGCTTTCCATCACCCACGTGGAGCCGGGCCGCATCGTCACCCGGGTCATTCACGGCGGCGTGCTGTCGGCCCGCAAGGGGGTCAATCTGCCCGACACCGTGGTGCCGCTGGCGGCGCTGACGGAGAAGGACAGGGAAAACCTCGAATACGCCTGCCAGCTGGGGGTGGACTGGATCGCCCTGTCGTTCGTGCAACGCCCCGACGACGTGGCCGCCGCGCGCAAGCTGGTGCGCGGGCGGGCCGGGGTGCTGGCCAAGATCGAGAAGCCTTCCGCCTTGCAGTCCCTGCGCGAGATCATCGAGCTGTCCGACGCGCTGATGGTGGCGCGCGGCGATCTGGGCGTGGAGCTGCCGCTGGAAGCGGTGCCGGGCTGGCAGAAGCGCATCACGCGGGCCGCCAGACGGGCCGGCAAGCCGGTGGTGATCGCCACCCAGATGCTGGAATCGATGATCGAAAACCCGGCCCCCACCCGGGCCGAGGTGTCCGATGTGGCCACCGCCGTGTTCGAGGGTGCGGACGCCATCATGCTGTCGGCCGAATCGGCGGCCGGCAAGTGGCCGAAGGAGGCGGTGATGACCATGGATCGCATCGCCCAGAACGTGGAGAGCGACCCCAACTATCGCGGCATCATCGAAAGCCAGCTGGAAACCCGCCCCGAACCGACCTCGGCCGACGCCATCTCCGCCGCGGCGCGCTCCATCGCCTCCACCCTGAAGGTGGCGTGCATCGTCAGCTACACCTCCTCCGGTTCCACCGGCCAGCGCATCTCGCGCGAACGGCCGGAGGTGCCCATCCTGGCGCTCAGCCCCAAAATCGCCACGGCGCGGCGGCTGTCCATCGCCTGGGGGTTGCACTGCGTGCTGAGCGGCGATCCGGACGATCTCGACGACATGGTGGAGCGGGCCTGCCGCATCGCCTTTCAGGAGGGCTTCGCGGCGATCGGCGACCGGGTGCTGATCACCTGCGGCGTGCCGCTGGGCACGCCGGGCACCACCAACATGCTGCGGCTGGCCGACATCCGCCCCGACGCGGCCCGCAAGGAGCCGCCACAGCCGGAGCTGCTGTAGGTTCCGGGCTCAAGACATCGGCGCGCGGGCGAACACATGCAGGATGTGGAAGCTGGCCCGCACCTTGCCGTCGTCATCCGCATGGGCCGCCTCATAGGCGGCGGCGGCCGTCGCCAGCAGGCGGCGGGTGACCAGGGTGCGCGGGCGCTCCCGCAAGGGATTGCTCCAGCCCAGCGCCTTCAGTTCGCGCATCAGCGCCAGCGCGTCGCGGTGGCGCAGCGTGACGGGTTCCACATCCACCACCGGATCGGCGAACCCGGCCAGCTGCAACAGCGTGCCCATCTGGCGGATGTCCACGAACGGCGCCACCCGGGGCTGTGGCGCGCCATGCGCCTCGGTGTCGGCCAGCGCCCAGGCGGCGCGCAGCTCGCGCAGGCTGCCCCGGCCGGGCAGGGCGGCCAGCAACAGCCCGCCGGGCCTCAGCGCCGCGCGGATATGCCGCAGCGCGCCGGGCAGGTCGTTGACGAGCGCCAGATCGAACAGCGACAGGACGAGATCGAGGCTTTCGCGCTCAAGGACCGGCGCTTCCGGATCGAGCGCCAGATCGTGCCCGCCCCCCGCCGGAATGGCGTAAGCGGCGGCGTGGCGCAGCCGCTTCACCCGGCCGGTGGCGCGCAGGCGCCGGGCGATGCCGGCCGGCGCGGTGGCGATGACGAGCC
>DRPD01000234.1 GCA_011374735.1 Thermopetrobacter sp. | reverse complement strand
GTCGCGCAACAATGAGAAAGAGATCGCAGCGCCACCACCCAACTGCGCCGCCCACTGGATTGCCGGGACGGTGCCCGGCAATGACGAATGAAGGAACCGCAACCGTTAAATCACACTCCCGCTCCCTTCGTCACTCCCGCTCCCTTCGTCACTCCCGCGAAAGCGGGAGTCCATGCCGACTTTCATCACGACGGGCTGTGCCACAAATACGTCGGTGTTTCCGTCTTCGAATTGAACCATCACGACATTCCGATATGCCGCATGGATGCCCGCTTTCGCGGGCATGACGCGGGAAGGAAATGGCCGCGAGGATTTCTTCACGTGACGAATGCGTCGCGCGTGTAGCCTTGCAGATACAGCAGCGCCGTCAGATCGCCATGCGCGATGCGCGCGTCGGCCACGTCGGCCAACACCGGTTTGGCGCGAAAGGCCACACCCAGCCCGGCGGCGGCGATCATGTCGGCGTCGTTGGCCCCGTCGCCCACCGCCAGCGCGTCATGGAGCGTCAGGCCGCGTTTTTCCACCAGCCGCTTCAGCGCGTCGCGCTTGGCGTCCCTGCCGAGGATCGGTTCGGCCGCCTGGCCGGTCAGCACGCCATTGGCGGCGGGCAGATCGTTGGCCTGATGGCAATCGAATCCCACCACGCTCGCCACGTGTTCGGCGAACGGCGTGAAGCCGCCGGAGATCAGCGCCGTGTAGGCGCCATGGGCCTTCATGGTGGCGATGAGCGTCGTCGCGCCGGGGGTGATGGTGATGCAGTTGGCGATCACCTCCGCGATGGCCGCCTCCGGCAGGCCCTTCAGCATCGCCACCCGTTCGCGCAGCGCGTCGCGAAAGCCCAGCTCGCCCTTCATGGCCCGCTCGGTGATCGCCGCCACCTGCTCGCCGACGCCGGCCGCGGCGGCCAGCTCGTCGATGCATTCCTGGCCGATGATGGTGGAATCCATGTCGGCGATGAGCAGCTTCTTTTGCCTGCCGCCCAGCGGCAGCACCGCCAGATCGACCGCGCGGCCCATCAGCCGGCGGCGCAGCCTGTCTTCCAGCGAGCGCGGGCGGAAATGGGTCGGCGGCGGCGTGAAGGCCACTTCCGCCGCCGTGCGGCCCTGTTCGTCCAGCCAGCGCAGTTCGGGATGAAACGGCGCCACCGTGTCGATGGCCGTGGCCGCCACGGCGTCGTCGAGCGGCCCCTTGTCAGGGGCGTTGATGAGCACGATAACGTGATCGGTGGCCGCTTCCGGATGGTGCATGATGATCAGCCCGCAACAGTCTCCGCGCGCGGTTCTTATCGCAGGGCCGACCGCCTCGGGCAAGTCGGCGGCGGCGATCGGCGTCGCCGCGGCGGTGAACGGCGTCATCGTCAACGCCGATTCCATGCAGGTCTATCGCGATCTGCGCATCCTCACCGCCCGCCCATCGGAAGAAGACGAGGCGCGCGCGCCGCATGAACTCTACGGTCATGTGGACGCCGCCGAACGCCATTCCGTGGGCCGCTGGCTGAGCGATGCGCGGCGGGTGGCCGAAGATGCCTGGGCACGGGGCAAGGTGCCGGTGTTCACCGGCGGCACGGGGTTGTATTTCCGGGCCCTGGAAGAGGGCCTCGCCGACATCCCGGACATTCCCGAAGGCGTGCGCGCGGAAGTGGCGGGCTGGGCGGC
>DRPD01000233.1 GCA_011374735.1 Thermopetrobacter sp. | reverse complement strand
GAGACGTTCGGCGTCGGCACGCGGATGGCCACGCCGTCCAGCTTGCCGTTCAGCTCAGGCAGCACCAGGCCCACGGCCTTGGCCGCGCCGGTGGAGGTGGGGATCTGCGACAGGGCCGCCGCGCGGGCGCGGTAGAGGTCCTTGTGCATGGTATCCAGCGTCGGCTGATCGCCGGTGTAGCTGTGGATGGTGGTCATGAAGCCCTTTTCGATGCCGATGGCGTCATTCAGCGTCTTGGCCACCGGCGCCAGGCAGTTGGTGGTGCACGAGGCGTTGGAGACCACAACGTGATCGGAGGTGAGCTTGTCATGGTTGACGCCATAGACCACCGTCAGATCGGCGTTCGGCGCGGGCGCGGAAACCAGCACGCGCTTGGCGCCGGCGTCCAGATGCAGCGCCGCCTTGTCGCGGGCGCGGAAGATGCCGGTGCACTCCATGGCCACGTCAACGTCCAGATCGCCCCACGGCAGGGAGGCTGGATCGCGCTCGGCGAAAACCTTGATCTCGCCCATGCCCTCGACGATGATGGAGTTGTCCGTCGTCTCCACCTTGGCCGGGAAGCGGCCATGCACGGAGTCGAAGCGCAGCAGGTGCGCGTTGGTCTCCACCGGGCCCAGGTCGTTGATGCCCACCACGGTGATGTCGTCCCGGCCGGACTCCACGATGGCCCGCAGAACGTTGCGCCCGATGCGCCCGAAACCGTTGATCGCTACTTTAAGGGTCATGTCTTTGTTCCTTCACGTCTCTAGATGTGGATTATGGGATGTTGCAGGTGGTAGCCCCGCCGCGCCCGCGCGGCAAGGGCCAGTGTGTTCAAATCAGCTGGCCGCAACCAGCTCCTCCGCGGCCTTCGCCACCGCGTCCGCGGTGATGCCGAACATTTCGTAGAGCTGGCCGGCCGGAGCGGATGCGCCGAAGCTGTTCATGCCGATGAAGCGGCCGTTCTCGCCGATCCATTTGCGCCAGCCCATCTCCATGGCCGCCTCCACGGCGACGCGCGGCGCATCGCCCAGCACCGAGGCCTTGTAGGCGTCATCCTGCGCCTCGAACAGCTCCCAGCAGGGCATGGAGACAACAGCCGCCGAAACGCCCTTCTCCGCCAGCTTGTCCGCCGCCTCCAGCGCCAGGGACACCTCCGAACCGGTGGCCAGAATGGTCACGTCACGCTTGCCGTCCGTCTCGCGCAGCACGTATGCGCCCTTCGCCGTCCTGTTCTCGCCGGCGTCGCCGCGCAGGGCGGGCAGCCCCTGGCGCGACAGGCACAGGGCCGAAGGGGTCTTTTCGGACTTCACCGCGCATTCCCAGGCCTCCGCCGTCTCCATGGCGTCGGCGGGGCGGAACACGTTGAGGTTCGGCATGGCGCGCAGGGAGGGAATGGTCTCCACCGGCTGATGCGTCGGGCCGTCCTCGCCCAGGCCGATGGAGTCGTGGGTGAACACGTAGGTCACCGGCAGCTCCTGAAGCGCCGCCAGGCGGATGGCCCCGCGCATGTAGTCGGAGAAGATCAGGAAGGTGCCGCCGTAGTTCATGAAGCCGCCATGCAGCGCGATGCCGTTCATCGCCGCGCCCATGCCGAACTCGCGCACGCCGTAATGAATGTAGGAACCGGAGAAATCGCCCGGAGCGATGGACTTCATGCCCTTGACGATGGTCAGGTTGGAGTGCGTCAGATCGGCCGAGCCGCCCACCAGGTTGGGCTGCGCGGAGGCCAGCACCTCCAGAGTGTTCTGAGAGGCCTTGCGGGTCGCCAGCTTGGGCTTCTCCCCGGCCAGCTTCCTGCGGAAATCCGCCAGCGCCTCCAAAGCGGCCGGAACGGCCTTGCCGGAGAGATCGCGCAGGAAATCGTCCTTTTTCGGCGAGGCCGCGAGCCGCGCCTCCCAGGCCTCGCGGGCCTCGCGCCCGCGCGCGCCATAGGCGCGCCATGTATTGAGCACCTCCTCGGGCACCTCGAAGGGCGCGTGCGGCCAGCCCAGCTTCTCGCGCGCGGCGGCGATTTCCTCATCGCCCAGCGGCGCGCCGTGGGTGGCTTCCGAGCCCTGCTTGTTGGGCGCGCCGAAACCGATGATGGTCTTGCAGGAGATGAACGTCGGCCTGTCGCTCTCCCTGGCGGCGGCGATGGCCGCGTCGATCTGGTCGTGATCGTGGCCGTCCACCTCGATGGTGTTCCACCCGG
>DRPD01000232.1 GCA_011374735.1 Thermopetrobacter sp. | reverse complement strand
CGCGCCGCCCACTGGATTGCCGGCATGAAGCCGGCAATGACGGGAGACGGGCCGTGATGCGCCGGCCAGGAGGCCGTTGCTGCGTCTCCCCGCGAAGGTGAGGACTGGAAAACCGCAGCCCTCTCCCACGGATCAACAGTCTGCGGAAGTTGAATCCAACGAATGTTGGTGGTGGGCGATATTGAAAGCTCCGGTGATGAGGAAAGGCCCGCTTCCCCGCCCAACCGCCTTGCCTATCCTCCGGGTGGTTGGGCGGGGGAGCGGGCCGGTGCGACGCGTTTCAGCGCAAGGATGGTGGGCGATGCTGGACTCGAACCAGCGACCCCTGCGATGTGAACACAGTGCTCTACCAGCTGAGCTAATCGCCCCTAGAGGTCAGGTGCGCCAAGCATATAGCGACGGGGCCGATACAGCGTCAAGGGCGGATTCGCGGCGTTTCCAACGCGAACGCATGCGGCGGCGGCAAGTGCCTGACCCTTCATCGACTTTTAACGCTTGAAACCCATCATTTTCCCGTCCCCGCGGGTGCAGGCATGGAGTTGATCGCGTGAAACCAATGAAGATGATCGAGGCGGCGGCACCGAAGACGCCCTACATCGAGCCGGAAGTGATCCAGCGGCTGCTGAAGCTGGGTGATGCGATGGTGCTGACCCTGGCGGCGCTGGCGCTGCTGTTCTGGCCGGCGACGGCGTTGTCGGGGTATGAGAGCACGCTGGCGTTTCTGCTGGGGCTGCTGCTGATGTTCGCCACCTTGCTGGCATGGCGCGCCGCCGGGCTTTACGAGGTGGGGCGCTGGACGGCGCCGGGGCGGGTCGTTCTCGGAGGTCTGCTGCTGGCCATGGTCATCGGCGGGGCGCTGTTCACGCTCGGCGCGCTGGTCCCGTCCATCGGCGGCTGGCGGGCCTTCGCCGGCTGGAGCCTGACCGCCGGGGTGTGGCTGCTGATCTCGCGCGGCGCGCTGGCGCTGTGGGCGCGGCCGAAGGCGCAAGCCGGGGCGTTCCGGCGGCGCATCGCCATCGTCGGCGGCGGGGCGGCGGCCCAGCGGGCCATCGACACGCTGGAGCGTTCGTCCGGCCTGGACATCGAGATCATCGGCCTGTTCGACGACCGTGACGATGAACGCTCGCCGGAGCAGGTGCGGCGCTATCGCAAGCTGGGCGACATCGCGGCGCTTTACGACTACGCGCGGCGCCAGCGGGTGGATCTGATCGTCGTGGCGATTCCGCTGGCGGCGGAACAGCGGCTGATGCAGATGCTGGGCAAATTGTGGGAGCTGCCGGTGGACATCCGCATCTCCGGACAGGCCTCGCAGCTGAAGCTGTCGCCGCGGGCCTACGAGTTTCTGGGCGAACTGCCGCTGCTGGCGGTGTTCGACACGCCGCTTCATGGCTGGAGCTGGTTCGTGAAGGGGGCGCTGGACAGGGTGCTGGCGGCGCTGATGATCGTCGCCTTCTCGCCGGTGATGGCGGCGGTGGCGCTGGCCATTCGGCTGGAGAGCGCCGGCCCGGTGCTGTTCAGGCAGAAGCGTTACGGCTTCAACAACGAGCTGATCGAGATCTACAAGTTCCGCTCCATGTATGTGGATCGCTGTGATGCCACGGCCAGCAAGCTGGTGACGAAGGACGACCCGCGGGTGACGAAGGTGGGGCGCTTCATCCGCAAGACCTCCATCGACGAACTGCCGCAGCTGTTCAACGTGCTGAAGGGCGAGCTGTCGCTGGTCGGCCCGCGGCCGCACGCCACGGAGGCGAAGGCGGCGGATACCCTGTATCAGGAGGTGGTGGACGGCTACTTCGCGCGGCACAAGGTGAAGCCGGGCATCACCGGCTGGGCGCAGGTGAACGGCTGGCGCGGCGAGACGGACACCCGCGAGAAGATCGAGAACCGCATCAAGTATGATCTGGAATACATCGACAACTGGTCGCTGTGGTTCGATCTGCGCATCCTGTTGATGACGCCGCTGTCGCTGCTGTCGCCGGCCAATGCCCGCAACGCCTATTGAGATGGGGCTGACGAGCATCGCCCGGTTGTGCTAGGCGGATACGTCGAACCCTTGTCCGCAGCAACGGGATGAAGCGGCGCCGATGCCGGTCAATCTGCCCAACATCATCACCATCTTCCGCATCCTGCTGGTGCCGCTGACGGTGTGGCTGCTGATCGAGGGGCGGCCGGGGCTGGCCTTCATCGCCTTCCTGACGGCCGGGATTTCCGACGGCGTGGACGGCTACATCGCGCGGCGCTGGAACCTGCGCACGGCGCTCGGCGCGTGGCTCGATCCGCTGGCCGACAAGCTGTTGCTGATCTCCATCTACGTGACGCTGGGGGTGATCGACCACCTGCCGGTGTGGCTGGTCATCCTGGTGGTCAGCCGCGATGTGCTGATCGTCGGCGGCGTGGTGCTGGCGTGGCTGATGGAAAGGCCGATGAAGATGCAGCCGCTGTTCATCTCCAAGGCCAACACGGCGGCGCAGATCGGTTTCGCCGGGCTGTTTCTGCTGTTCGAGGCGTTTGACTGGCCGCTGGACATGGTGCTGTGGGCCGGCGCGCCGGTGGTGGCCGTTTTGACCATCGCCTCCGGCGCGCTATACATGCGCGACTGGATGCGCCACATGGCGGAGAACGGCCAATGAGCAACAACAAGCAGCAACACCCATGACGCTCTCGTCGCGCCGCCCTGCCATATGGCACGGCCCCTCTCACGTCCCGATCCCCCTCCCGACCACTTACGTATCCTCTGGGTGGTCGGGAGGGGGAGCGGGACGGCGGAGTCCGATTTCGCGAACGCCGCGCAAGCGGAGACTCGCGAAATCATGTGAAAGGGCCATTAGCGTGAGCGATATGAAATGACCCCACTGGCGCAACTGCTG
>DRPD01000231.1 GCA_011374735.1 Thermopetrobacter sp. | reverse complement strand
GGGCAAATGCAAGCACCGTGGGCGGCCGGCGGCCGGGTGGTGTGGAAAACCCGCCGCGTTCAGTCGCCGCCCTTGTCGCCACCGCCGGCGTTGCCGTCGCCGTTTCTGGCCACGCCGACGCGGGCCGGGCGCAGCACCCGGTCGTGGTGCATGTAGCCGTCCTGCACCACGTTGACGATGGTGCCGGTGTCGGCGTTGCTGTCTGCCACCTCGAACATCGCCTCGTGCAGGTGCGGGTCGAACTTCTCGCCCTCGGGGCTGTAGCGGCGGATGCCGTGACGTTCGAAGATGGCCAGCAGCTCGTTGAGGGTCAGCTCCACGCCTTCCACCAGATTGCGCAGGAATTCCGATCCTTCCCGGCGCTTCTCTTCCGGCACCGCGTTCAGCGCCCGCAGCAGGTTGTCGGCCACCGGCAGCAGATCGCGGGCGAAGGCGGCGGCGGCGTATTTGACCGCCTCGTCGCGCTCGCGCTGCAACCTTTTTCGCAGGTTGTCCATGTCGGCCAGGGCGCGCAGCAGCTGTTCCTTCAGCTCGTCGCGCTCGGCGGTGATGGCGGCCAGCCCGGCGTTCTCTTCGCCCGGCCGATCCTGGCGCGGCGGTTCATCCGCCCGCGGGGCGGTGGTTTGTTCGCGGTTCGGGTTCTTATCGTCGCTCATGATGGTTGCGCACTCGATGTTGTCTCGTCATTGGCGGTGAGGCCACTAGGAAGCCGGGCCTGATATTGGCGCGATCGGCGCATAGTTCAAGAGAGCAGGCGGGTGACGGCGCGGGCGGTGTAGTCGACGACGGGGATGAGGCGGGCGTAGGGCAGGCGGGTGGGGCCGATGATGCCCAGCACGCCGACGATGTCGCGGCCCTCCTCGCCGAACGGGGCGACGATCAGCGATGAGCCGGACAGCGAGAACAGGCGGTTCTCGCTGCCGATGAAGATGCGCACGCCCTCGCCGTCCTCGGCCAGATCCAGCAGTTCGGCGAAGCCGCGCTTCTCCTCCAGATCGGCGAACAGCTGGCGCAGGCGCTCCAGATCCTCGGCCCGCTCGGCGTCCTGCAGCAGATGGGCGCGGCCGCGCACGATGAGGCGGCGCTCCCCGGCGTTGTCGCGCGACCAGGTGGCGATGCCGGCCGCCACCACCCGGGCGGCCAGTTCGTCCAGCTCGCGGCGCACGGTTTCGATGTCGGCGGCCAGCCGGCGGCCGATGTCGCGGATGGTCAACCCGGCGTAGTGGTGGGTGATGAAGTTGGCGGCCTGGCGCAGCAGGCTTTCGGGGATGTCCCCGGGCAGGCGGATGACGCGGTTTTCCACCGTGCCGTCCTGACCGACCAGGATGACCATCGCGCGGCCCGGCGAGAGGGCCACGAATTCCAGATGCTTCAGGCGCAGGTTGTGGCGCGGGGCCAGCACCAGACCGGCGCAGCGCGACAGCCCGGAGAGCACGCCGGAGGTCCGCTCCAGCACCTGATCGACGCCGCCGGCGGTGTCGAGATCGGCCACCATGGCGTCGATCCTGGCCCGTTCCTTGCCGCTTAAGGGCGGGGCGTCCATCACCGCCTCCACGAAGAAACGCAAGCCGGCCTGGGTGGGCAGGCGGCCGGCGGAGGTGTGCGGGGCGTGGATCAGGCCCAGATCCTCCAGATCGGCCATCACGTTGCGCACCGAGGCCGGGGAGAGGTCGGTCTTCAGGGCGCGCGAAATGGTGCGCGAGGCGACCGGGCGGCCGGTGGCGGTGTAGGTTTCCACCAATACCCGGAAAATCTCGCGGGCCCGTTCGTTCAACTGGGCGAAGCCGGTGTCGGTCATGCGCCTCATCCTGCCGTTGCGGTGCGCGCAAGATGTAATCACGAAACGCCGGTTTGGCAAAGGCGCGGGTCTTTCAGGCCCCGGATATGTTGTTGACGGGCGCGGCAGGCTGTGGCTATAAGCCGCCCCACGATCATGCGCCTCCGCTCCGGGCGGGGCGGACATTGCGACGGGATTCCTCGAAGGGAGGCAGTGGCGAGCCATGCCCAATACACGCACGGCCAGGAAGGCGATGCGCCAGAGCCGGCGCCGCACCATGATCAACAAGGCGCGCAAGTCGCGGGTGCGCACCTTCGTGCGCAAGGTGGAGCGGGCCATCGCGGCGGGCGACGCGGATGCG
>DRPD01000230.1 GCA_011374735.1 Thermopetrobacter sp. | reverse complement strand
TCATCGGCGCGGCGATGATCTCCGCAACGTTCTGCCCGGCTCTGGCGATGGGCAGCCGCAAGGTCACCGGCGCGTTCGGCCGGATGCGGTATTCCCCCCAGGTTTCGCCGTTGACGCGGATGGTGACGGCGACGCGTTCCGTCGCCGCGCCGCCTTGCTGGCGGATGCGGAAGCGCACGGTCTGCTGCTTGCCGACGATGCCGTAACGGGCCGCCCGCTCAATGACGACGCGGCGGTCGCGCTCGTCCTGGCGGCCGGTGATGAGCACGTGCAGCGGCCCGTCATAGCCGGCCGGCAGGGCGCGGCGCGGCTGTTTCGGCATGTCGTGCGCCCGCCCGTCGGTGACGATGAGCGCCCCGGCGAAGCGCTCCGGCGGCACGTCGGCCAACGCCTTGCCGAGCGCGGCGACGAGGCGGGTGCCCTGGCGGCCGTCATCGGGCGGCACGGTGGCGGTGCGCACCCGCAGGTTCGGCAGGGCGCTCAGCATGGCGCGCAGATGCCGCGCGGCGGCGCGGGTGCGTTCGGCGCGTTGATCGATGCGCTGGCTGGCCGATCGGTCGAGCAGGACGACGGCGATGTCGTCGAGCGGCTGGCGCTTCTCCTTCTGCAGTTGCGGGTTGAGCAGGGCCAGCAGCAGCACGGCGGCGGCGGCGAGGCGGGCCAGCGCGGCGAGGGTGTTGCGCCTCAGCCACCACAGGGCGGCGATCAGGGCCAGCATCAGGGCGGCCAGCGCCGCGATCTGCCACACGGGCAGCAGCGGCGCGGCGAGCAGGGTGAAGCCGGTGGCGCTCATTGGCCCAGCCTCTGCAGGATGGCGGGGATGTGCACCTGATCGCCCTTGTAGTTGCCGGTCAGGGCATACATGACGATGTTGATGCCGGCCCGGCGGGCGTATTCGCGCTGCAATTCCCCGCCGGGGACGACCGGCAGCAGCGGGCGGCCGCTATCCGCCACCGCCCAGGCGCCGGCGAAGTCGTTGCCGGTGATGAGGATGGCGGAGACGCCGTCGGCGTTGCCGGTGGACAGGCGGCGCTGTTCACGCCCCGAGGAGGTGGCCTCCACCCACAACGGCGCGCCGTTGAAGCGGCCGGGGAAGTCGCGCAGCAGATAGAAGGAGCGGGTCAGCACGTGGCGCTTCGGCACCGGCTGCAAGGGCGGGATGTCGAGATCGGCCAGCAGGCGGCGCAGGGCGCGCCTGGCCGGGGTGAGGCCGTCGGGGCTGATGGCGGCATCCGGCGCGTCGCGGGTGTCGAACAGGATGGTGCCGCCGTTCTTCAGGAACATGTCGAGCTTGGCCACGGCCTGCGGCGAAAGCCGCTTCGCGTCGGGCAGCACCGGCCAGTAGATGAGCGGGAAGAAGCCGATCTCGTCACGCTCGATGTCGATGGCCATGGGCGCGCCCGGTTCCACGGAGGTGCGGGCCGTGAGCTGTTCGGACAGGCCGCGCAGTCCGGCGCGGGAGATGGCGTCCACTTCCCGGTTGCCGGTCAGCACGTAGGCCAGCCGGGTTTCGGTGCTGGCGCGCAGGGCGAATTGCAGCCAGCGGGTGTCGTCGTTGGCGGGTTTCTCGGCGGCCGGCAGCGGGGCGGCGGGCCACAGCAGGGCGAGGGCCACGAGGCTGGCGGCGGTGGCGGCGCGGCGGGAGGGCCAGGCGGCGCGGCTCAGCCACAGCATGGCGAGGAGATCGAGGGCGAACAGCACGGCGGCGGCGATGAACAGCCGGGGCGCCAGATCGCGGGCCGGTCGCGGCGCGTAGCCGGCGCGGGCGAAGGCGGCGGGCACGGCAAGCGCCCTGTAGGTCATGGCGGCGTGGCCGATGTTCAGCGCGCGGGTGTGGCCGCCTTTCGCATACAGGCCGGCCGGGTGGCGCGGCGTGGGGCGCTGGCTGGCGAATCGGGCCGGCTTCAGGGGCATGGCGTCGGCGGGCGGCGGGATCAGGCGGCCGAAGCCGTCGAGGCTCTTCAGCGGCGCCAGCGGCAAGGCCGGGTCGGTGGCGGCGGCGGGATCGCCGGTGGCGGGCGCGATGCGCGCCGGCGGGGCGAGATCGAGCAGCCGTTTCAGCAGGCGCACGAACAGGCCGGACAGCGGCAGGTTCGACCACAGCGGGCTGGCGGTGACGTGAAACAGCACGATCAGCCCCCGGCCGTCGCGGCGCGCGGTGATGAGCGGCGTGCCGTCGGCCAGCCGGGCCCAGACGCGCCCTTCCAGTTCGGCCCCCGGTTCGGCCAGCACCTGGCGGGTGACGCGCACCTGCGGGTCTGGCGTGAGGGCGGCGAACGGGGAATGCTCGCTGAAGCCGCCGATGTGCTGCGGCGTTCCCCAGCTCAGCGCGGCGCCCAGCTGGCGGCCGCCGGCGCGCAGGGTCACCGGCAGCAGCGTCCGGTCGGCGGCGTTGGCCAGCCGTGGCCCGGCGAAGCGCAGCAGCAGGCCGCCTTGCTTCACCCAGCGGGCGATGGCGGCGCGGCGGGTGGCGTCGAGGCGGCCGACGTCGGCCAGCACCAGCATCGACAGGGCCGGGGTGAGGTGATCGTCGAGCGCCGCCAGCCCCTCCGCCTCGCGCACCCCGGCCAGCGGGGCGAGGGCGCGGGTGACGTAATAGGCGGGCGACAGGAGCGGCTGGCCGCGGCCGCGCGTCTCGCCGCTGATGACCAGCACGCTCTTGCGCTTGAAGCGTTCGTCGAGCAGCCACACGCCGCCGGCATGGGGCGGGCCGGAGAGGGTGATGACGGCGGCCTCGTTGCGCAAGGCGGCGGGCAGCCTGAAGACCGCTTCGGCTTCTCTCGCGGCGGCCTTGAAGCGCGCCTCGGCGACGGCCAGCGGGCGGTCATTGGCGGCGCGCAGGGTGACGCGCACGGTCTGCGGGCCGCTGGCGGCGGCGCGGCGCAGGCGGGCGATCAGCGCGCCCTGATCGCTCTTCGGCGGCAGCAGCACGGCGGGGCGGCGCTTCGGCACATGCACGGTGACGGGCGCGCCCAGCTTGCCCAGGCCGGCCATGAAGTCCGCCGCCGCGCCGTGGTCGATGCCGTCGGACAGCCAGACGATGGCGGCCGGCTTGACCTTCAGCTTGCGCAAGCGCTCCAGCAGGGCCGGGCGGGCCGGGGGCAGGGCCACGGGCTGCATGGCGGCGGCCTGCCTGGTGGCCTGGCGGGCGTTCATGGGGGTGAGGGAAGGGGGCGCGGCGCGCGGCGCGGTGGGGGCGATGATCACCGGACGCCCGGCGGCTCCGGTCAGGGTGTGTTGCAAGGCGGCGGAGATGGCCGGCCAGTTGGCGGCCGCCGCGAAGCCGTCATCGACGATGACGAGCAGCGCCCCGTCGCCCGACGCGGCGGCGGTGTCCCGCGGCGCGGAAAGGCGCGGCCCGGCGACGGCGAGGATGAGCGTGGCGGCCAGCGCCAGCCTGAGCAGCACCAGCCACCACGGGGTGCGCGCACTTTGCTGGCGGCGCTGGGAGAGGCGCAGCAGCAGCCGGTAGGGGGCGAAGCGCACGCTGTGCGGGGCCGGCGGCACGGCGCGCAGCAGCCACCAGATGGCGGGCAGGGCGAGAAGCGCCCACAGCGCCAGCGGGTTGGCGAAACCGATGCCACCCAGCCAGCCCGTCATGGCGCGGCTCCGGGGCTGGTGATGCGTTCATGCAGGGCCAGCACCGCCGCCTGTGGCGGCTGGTCGGTGCGGTGCAGCGAGAACGTCCAGCCGATGCGGCGGGCCAGCGCCCTCAACCGGTCACGCAGGGCGGCCAGCTCGCGATGGTAGCCGTCGCGCACCTCCTCGGCGCGGCCGAAGATCAGGTGATCGGCGCCGCCGGGCCTCTCGAAGCGGGTGCGGCCATGGAAGGGAAAGGTTTCCTCCGCCGGATCCACCACCTGCAACAGGTGGCCGGAGGCGCCGTTGGCGGCGAGGCGGCGGATGCGCGCCTCCAGCGCCTCGGGCTCGGCGAAGAAATCGCCGATCAGCAAACAGGTGGAAAAGCGCGCGATGTCGGCGGGCGGCGGTACGGCGGTGTCTGCGGCGCCGGCCGGGTCGAGGTGGCGGGCCAGATTCTGCAGCGCGCGGCGGGTGTGATCGGGGCGGAAGGGGCCGCCCAGCGGGGCGATGCGTTCGCCGGCCTTCACCGCCAGGGTGGCGAGGGCGAGGGCGATGAGGGCGGTGCGTTCGGCCTTCTCCGTATCGGCCAGATGGGAGCGCCAGCGCATGCCGGGGTCGTTCTGAACCCAGACCCACAGGGTGTTGGCGGCCATCCATTCGGTTTCGCGCACCAGCACCCGGTCGGCGCGGGCCGACTTGCGCCAGTCGATGTCGGCGGCGGAATCGCCGGGGCCATAGGGGCGGTATTGCCAGAAGGCATCGCCCGGCCCGGCCCGGCGGCGGCCATGTTCGCCGTGCAGCACCGCCTGGGCGGTGCGTTCGGCGGCGATCAGCAAGGGCGGCAGGGCGGCGGCCAGCCGCTCGGCCGCGGCGCGGCGCTGCGGCAGGCGGGAGGTGGCGGCGGGGCTGCTCATGCGATGCGCTCTCTCAGGCGGGCGATCACCTCATCGAGCCCGATGCCGTCGGCGCGGGCGGTGAAGGTGACGGCCATGCGGTGGCGCAGCACCGGGGCGAGCAACGCGCGCACGTCATCGAGCGACGGGGCGAGGCGGCCCTGCAACAGGGCGCGGGCGCGCACCGACAGCATCAGCGCCTGGGCGGCGCGCGGGCCGGGGCCCCAGGCGACGGTTTCATCGATGAAGGGATCGGACTCTTCGGTGTGCGGGCGGGCGGCGCGCACCACGTCCAGAATGGCGTCGGCCACCCGTTGGCCGACGGGCATGAGCCGCACCAGCTCCTGCATGGCCATCAGCTTCTCGCCGTTCAGCACCCGTTCGGCGCGCTGGCGCTGTGGCCCGGTGGTGGCCAGCAGCATGCGCTCTTCGGCCGCGCGGTCGGGATAGGTGACGTCGATCTGCAGCACGAAGCGGTCGAGCTGGGCCTCGGGCAGCGGATAGGTGCCTTCCTGCTCCAGCGGGTTCTGGGTGGCCAGCACGTGAAAGGGCCGGGGCAGGTCGTGGCGCACGCCGGCGACGGTGACGAAGCGTTCCTGCATGGCCTGCAACAGGGCCGACTGGGTGCGCGGGCTGGCGCGGTTGATCTCGTCGGCCATCAACAGCTGGCAGAACACCGGGCCGGGGATGAAGCGGAAATGGCGCTTGCCGTGTTCGTCCTCCTCCATCACCTCCGCGCCGGTGATGTCGGCGGGCATCAGGTCGGGGGTGAACTGAATGCGCTTTTCCTCCAGCCCCAGCACCGTGCCGAGCGTGGTGGCCAGCAGCGTCTTGGCCAGCCCCGGCACGCCGATGAGCAGGGCGTGGCCGCCTGAGAGAATGGCGGTCAGGGCCTGCTCCACCACCTCGCCCTGGCCGAATATCACCTTCGCCGTTTCCTCGCGCACCCGGGCCAGATCGGCGGTGGCCCGTTCGGCGTCGTTGACGATGGCCTCCTCGCTGATGGTCATGGGCTGCCCTTCCTGTTTCGATGTTCCGCCGGCTCGCATGGTATAGCATCAAAATGGTGGTGAAATGCGGGCCGTTTTTACCGCATGGTTTCAAGGTGCGATGGACACGTTTTCGTCAGATGCCGATTTTCTGAAGCGGGCGCGGGCGCGGCTGTGCCTGCAACCGCCGCCGATGGGAAACGGGCGGCCGGCGGCGGTGCTGATGCCGCTCATGGAAAAAGATGGCGCGCTGCACGCGCTGTTCACGGTGCGCGCCGCCGATCTGCCGTCACACGCCGGGCAGGTGAGCTTTCCGGGCGGCTGCATGGAGGCGGGCGAGGACGCGCTGGCCTGCGCGCTGCGCGAGACGGAGGAGGAAACGGGCATCGCCCGGCGCTTCATCGAGCCTGTGGGGTTCTGGCGGCCTTGCGCCACCCGCACCGGCTATGTGGTGTCGCCGTTGCTGGGGCGGCTGAAGCCGGGCTATCGTCTGAGCCCCGATGCGCGGGAGGTGGCGGAGGTGTTCAGCGTGCCGGTCGCCATGCTGATGGATGATGCGCGCTATCGCCTCGTGGAGGGCGAATGGCGCGGCCGGTGGCGGCGCGGCTGGGTGCTGGAGCATGAGGGGTATCGGATCTGGGGGGCGACGGCGGCGATGTTGCGGGCGCTGAGGGAGCGGCTTTATGGCACGAGGTGAACGCAAGCTGGCCGGCGCGGCGTGGCTGCGCGATCCGGTGCTGCGCGATCTGCTGCTGGCGCTTGAGCCGGAACGGGCGCGCATCGTCGGCGGCGCGGTGCGCAACGCGCTGATGGGCCGGCCGGTGACGGACATCGACATCGCCACCACCTGGCCGCCGGAGGAGGTGATGGCGCGGGCCAGGGCGATGGGCTTTTCCGTGCATCCGGTGGGGCTGGCTCATGGTTCGGTGGTGGTGGCGAAGGACAACCGGGCGTTCGAGGTGACCACCTTGCGCCGTGATATCGAAACCGACGGCCGCCACGCGGTGGTGGCCTATACCACCGACTGGGCGGCGGACGCCCGGCGGCGCGATTTCACCATCAACGCGCTGTATGCCGACATCGACGGGCGGGTGCATGATCCGGTGGGGGGGCTGGCCGATCTCGAGGCGCGACGGGTGCGGTTCATCGGCGATCCCTATCAGCGCATCCGCGAGGATTACTTGCGCATCCTGCGCTTCTTCCGCTTCTTCGCGCAATATGCCAGGGGGAAGGCGGATGCGCCGGCACTGGCGGCGATCGAGAAATCGCGGGTCGGGCTGGCGTGGATTTCGAGGGAGCGCATCGGCGCGGAGCAGCGCAAGCTGATGGTGGCGCCACGGGCGCTCGACGCGGTGGAGCTGATGCTGCAAACCGGGGTGATCCATCATCTGTTGCCCGAACAATGCCGCCATGACCTGACGGCGCTGCGGCGCATGGTGGAAGACGATGCGGCGCACGATCTGGCGGCGGACTGGCTGTTGCGGCTGGCGGCGCTGTGCGGCGCGGCGCGGGAGCTGAAGGAGAGCCTGCGGCTGAGCCGCGAGGAAGCGCGGCGGATCGGCGAGGCGGACAAGCTGGCGCGGCAAGACCCGCCACGGGAAGAGGGGGGCTGGAAGGCGCTGGCGTGGCGGCATGGCAGGGAGGTGGCGCGCGACGCGGCGCGGCTGATGCATGCGCGGGCGGCTCTCGATGACGCCGCCTTCACGGCGGTGCTGGCGCTGCTGGCGGATTTTGCGCCGCCGGCCTTTCTGCTGCGCGGAAGCGACGTGCTGGCGCTCGGCATCGAACCGGGCGAAGAGGTGGGGCGGTTGTTGCGCGCGGCGGAGGAACGCTGGGTCGCGCAAGGGTTTCAACCATCGGATCGGGACGGGCAACTGGCGCTGTTGCGCGCCATCATGGGGGAGACGGCATGAGCGAAGGCAAGGGGAAGGGCGCGGCGCTGATCACCGGCGCGGCCAAACGCATCGGCAAGGCCATCGCCTTGCGGCTGGCCGGCGAAGGGCACGACATCGCGCTGCATTACGGCACGTCGCGCAAGGAGGCGGAAGAGCTGGCGGCGCGCATCGCCGGCATGGGGCGCAAGGTGGCGCTGGTGGCGGGCGATCTGGCCGACGCGGACACCCCGGCGCGCATCGTCAGGGAAGCGCGGGCGCGACTGGGGCAGCTCGATGTGCTCGTCAACAACGCCTCGCGGTTCGAGCCGGACGGCCTGCGCGACATGACGCTGGAAGGCTGGGAGGCGCATCAGGCCATCAACCTGCGCGCCCCGCTGTTTCTGGCCCAGGCCTTCGCGGCGAGCAAGGCGCCGGGGCCGGCCAACATCATCAACATCATCGATCAGCGGGTGAAGAAGCTCAATCCGCTGTTCTTCTCCTACACCCTCTCCAAGGCGGGCCTGTGGACGGCGACGCGCACCATGGCGCAGGCGCTGGCGGCGGACGGCATCCGGGTGAACGCCATCGGCCCCGGCCCGGCGCTGGCCAGCAAGCGCATGGGTGAAGAGGATTTCGCCAAACTGTGCGCCCTGACGCCGCTGGGTTGCGGCACGTCGCCGGAGGAGATCGCCGATGCGGTGATGTTCATCCTCTCGGCGCCGGCGCTGACCGGGCAGATGATCATCCTCGACGGCGGTCAGCACCT
>DRPD01000229.1 GCA_011374735.1 Thermopetrobacter sp. | reverse complement strand
GGCCGCCTTGACCCTCACCCGCAGGTTCAGCGTCGGCGAGAGCAGATGGGTGACCACCTCGAAACGCTTCTCCCGCTGCGGGTAATCGACACCGCACAGATCGGTGAAACAGGTGAAGCGGCAGGCCGGATCGTCGCGCAGGAAGCGCAACACGTCGAGAATGCGCGCCGCGTCGGCGACGATCTGCAACTGGCCGTGGGTCACCGTGGCGTCGATCACCGCCTCGCCCAGGCGCTCGCGCACATGCTCGGCCAGCGCCGCCAGATCGGCCGCGGTGGTCTCCTCGTATGTCCTGGTCTCGCCCGCCATGCCCCACTCACCGTTCGATGGTGCCGCCGCGGCGGATCTTGCGTTGCAGCAGCAGCACGCCATAGACCAGCGCCTCCGCCGTCGGCGGACAGCCGGGCACATAGATGTCCACCGGCAGCACCCGGTCACAGCCGCGCACCACGGAATAGGAATAATGGTAATAGCCGCCGCCGTTGGCGCAGCTGCCCATGGAGATGACCCAGCGCGGCTCGGGCATCTGGTCATAGACCTTGCGAATGGCCGGGGCCATCTTGTTGGTCAGCGTGCCGGCGACGATGATGACGTCGGACTGGCGCGGGCTGGCGCGCGGCGCGAAGCCGAAGCGCTCCAGATCGTAGCGCGGCATGGAGGCCTGCATCATCTCCACCGCGCAGCAGGCCAGCCCGAAGGTCATCCACATCAGCGAGCCGGTGCGCGCCCAGTTGATGAGATCGTCGGTGGTGGTGGTGATGAAGCCCTTGTCGGCCAGCGCGTCGTTCAGCACCGGCATGGACTCGCGCTGCACCGGCGTCGCTTCGGGCAGCGCGCCGAAATCGCCCGGCGTGAGCACGCGGGGGCCCGCCTTGCCGCTCAATCCCATTCCAGCGCTCCTTTCCGCCATTCATAGATGAAGCCGATGGTGAGCACGCCCAGGAAAATCATCATCGAGACGAAGCCGAACATCCCGGTCTGCTTGAGCGTCACGGCCCAGGGAAACAGGAACGCCACCTCCAGGTCGAAGATGATGAACAGGATGGAGACGAGATAGAAGCGCACGTCGAAGTGCATGCGGGCGTCGTCGAACGGGTCGAAACCGCATTCGTAGGTGGAGTTCTTCTCCGCGTCGGGCGCCGACGGAGCCAGCACCAGCGCCGCGACGAGCAACGCCAGGCCGATGACGGCGGCGATGCCGATGAAAATGGCGAGCGGCAGATACTGGATGAGCAGATCGGCCATGACGCCGTCAGGTTCCTCCCCTTGTCCCTCAAGCTGGCGCCTGTGGTAGCGTAAGACGCATGGCCGACGCAATACGGATGTGTGCGTCATTTGGCCCTTTTCAGGGGCCGGAAGGATGGGCTCAGGACTCATGGGCGCCGCCTGGAGAACCTCACGCACGCTTGATGCAGCAGCTCTTCGATCGACGACACGCCCTTCTGGCGCGCTTTTTCGGGAGCGGCCAGCATGAACACCGGCAGGTTCAGCTGCCGCGCCGCCGCCAGCTTGGCGTAACCGGCCGCGCCGCCCGAGGCGCGGCAGACGAGCCATTCGGCGCGTGTGGCCTTCAGCAGCGCCAGTTCCCGCGCCACCGACATCGGCGGCAGGCCATGAATCAGCCGCCAGCGCGGCGGGATGAGGAAGTCCGGCGACATGAGCGTGCGCGCCGTCAGCCACAGATCGCCACGCTCCTGAAGCGTCTGAAGCCCGCGCGCGCCGAGCATGGCGACGCCGCGCCCCTGCTCCGGCAACACCGCCGCCAGCTCCGCCGCGTCACGCAGCACGATCCAGCGATCCCCCGGTTGACGCCGCCAGCCATCGCGCCGCCAGCGCAGGATCGGCACCCCGGCGTCGCGCGCCGCCAGCGTGGCGTTGCGGCTGATGCGAGCGGCAAACGGATGGGTGCAGTCCACCACCAGCCGCACGCCCTGTTCCGCCAGCCACGCCCGCAGCCCCGCCGCGCCGCCGAAACCGCCCGTGCGCACCCGCACTCCCTCCGGCAGGCGCGGATGTGACGTCAGCCCGGCCAGCGACAGGGTGACGGCGCAGCCTTCAGAAGCCAGCGCGGCGGCGGCTTGCCGCCCCTCCGCCGTGCCGCCCAGCACCAGCACATGGGCTGTCCGGGCCCTACCCGGCATGGCCGACGATCCGCCCGGAGCGATCCACCGCCAGCACATCCACCACCACCGGCGCGCCGCGCAGCACGTCCCGCGCCCGCGCCGCCGCCTGTTCCGCCACCTGATCGGCCAGCGCCACGCCGGCGTCGCGGGCCACTTCCAGCGCCCGCCCGGCGGCGTTGGCCGAAGCGATGCGCGCCGCCGTGTCGCCGTCGGCCCCGGCCACCACCGCCATGCGCCCCAGCGCCGCCATGTCCACCGATGATCGGGCCGAATGCAGATCCAGCGCCCCTTGCGCCAGCTTGGC
>DRPD01000228.1 GCA_011374735.1 Thermopetrobacter sp. | reverse complement strand
GCGAAGGGCATCCGGCTGACCCTGGTCATGCTCGAGAGCATGTCCATCGAACGGCGCAAGATGTTCCGCCTGCTGGGTGCCGATCTGGTGCTGACCGAAGCGGCGAAGGGCATGAAGGGCGCGGTGGAGGAGGCGGCGCGGCTGGTGGAGGCGACGCCCGGCGCCATCATGCCGCAGCAGTTCGAGAACCCGGCCAACCCGGCCATTCACCGCCGCACCACGGCCGAGGAGATCTGGCGCGACACCGCGGGCGAGGTGGACGCCATCGTCTCCGGCGTCGGCACCGGCGGCACCATCACCGGCGTCGGCCAGGTGTTGAAGGAGCGCAATCCCGATCTGAGGATGATCGCCGTGGAACCGGCGGAAAGCCCGGTGCTGTCGGGCGGCCAGCCGGGCCCGCACAAGATTCAGGGCATCGGCGCCGGCTTCGTGCCGGGCGTGCTGGACACGTCGGTGATCGACGAGGTGGTGACCATCGACGGCACCGCCGCCTTCGCCATGGCCCGCCGCCTGGCCCGCGAGGAGGGCATCCCGGTGGGCATCTCCTCCGGCGCCGCGGTGGCGGCGGCGTTGCAAGTGGCGAAGCGCGACGACATGGCCGGCAAGCGCCTCGTCGTCATCATCCCGTCGATGGCCGAACGCTATCTGTCCACGGCCCTGTTCGAGGCTCTGGAGGCCTGAGCGCCGAACCGACCTCTCAACGCACGCGGCGCCAGGTCTGGCTCTTGCAGATCAGGCCGCCCAGCACGCATCCGGAGAGTTTCAGCGTCGCCCCGGCGGTGACGATCTTGCCGGTGTAGACCTTGCCGTCGTTGGGGTTGTAGAGCTTGCCGCGCCAGCCGTTGCCGGACTTTTTCAGCCCCCACAGCAGGCGCACGCCCTTCATCGGGCGGTTGCGCAGCTTCGGGTTGGGGTTGTGAGTGTCCTTGCTGCCCCTGGCCGAGAGGATGGTGCCGCACCAGGCCCCGCCGCAGCGGTGCATGCGCACATGCCAGCCCTTCTGGGTGCTCCAGACGCCGCTCAGTTGCCCGGCCGCCGCCGGTCCCGCCGGGCCGCCCATCAGCAGGGCGCCGCCGATCAGGGCCGCCGCGATCGCTTGATATTTCATGACATGAACCCTCCCTGTGCCGCGTGGAACATGCCGGATACTCTAAGGCCGAACCCGCCACGCTGGCAAGCCGCCCCCCTTGCGGGCTTTGCTTGTTCCGAACGGCGCGATGCGTCATAGTGCGATCACAACGCCTGCAAGGCGCAAAAGAAACGACATATCGGGAGGAAACGATCATGACCACGCACGCCACCCGCCTTCGGGACGACCTGCCGCGCCCGTGGCTGGCCTCTTATCCGGAGGGTGTGCCGGCCGAAATTCCGCCGCCGGAGTTCGCCTCGCTGGCCGATTTCCTGCGCACGCGCTGCGCCGAGCATGGCGCGAAGCCGGCCTTCACCTGCCTGGGCAAGAGCCTGAGCTTCACCGATCTCGACCGCCATTCCGACGCGCTGGCCGCCTGGCTGCGGGAGCGCGGCTTCGAGAAGGGGGACCGCATCGCGGTGATGATGCCCAACACCTTGCAATATCCGGTGGCCATCGCCGCGATCCTGAAGATCGGCGCCGTGGTGGTCAACGTCAATCCGCTCTACACCCCGCCGGAGCTGCGCCATCAGCTCACCGACAGCGGCGCGAAGGGCATCATCGTGCTGGAGAATTTCGCCCACACGGTGCAGGAGGTGGCGTCCGTCACGCCGCTGGAGCACATCGTGGTGTCGGCCATGGGCGACCTGATGGGGCTGAAGGGGCATATCGTCAATCTGGTGCTGCGCAAGGTGAAGAAGGCGGTGCCGGCCTATGATCTGCCGGGGCACGCGCGGCTGAAGGGCATTCTTTCCGGTCATGCCGGGAAGGCGTCGGCGGCGGTGCCCATTGCGGCCGACGATCTGGCCTTCCTGCAATACACCGGCGGCACCACCGGGGTGGCCAAGGGCGCGGCGCTCACCCATGCCAACATCCTGGCCAATCTGGTGCAGATGAAGCTGTGGCTGGACGTGAAGTTCCGCGTCACCGGGCGGCGGCCCGACCCGGTCATCTACATGTGCGCGCTGCCGCTGTATCACATCTTCGCGCTGACCGTGAATTGCATGGGCGGCATCGATGTCGGCGCGCACAACATCCTCATTCCCAATCCGCGCGACATCCCGGCCTTCGTGAAGGACTGGAAGGCCCATCCGCCGCACATCTTCCCGGCCCTCAACACCCTGTTCATCGCCATGATGGCCAACGAGGACTTCCGCCGGATGGACTTCTCCGACCTGATGATCACCATCGGCGGCGGCATGGCGGTGCAGCGCGCCGTGGCCGAGCAGTGGCAGG
>DRPD01000227.1 GCA_011374735.1 Thermopetrobacter sp. | reverse complement strand
TACGCCTCGCAGGACAAGGGCGGCGGCGGGCTGGCCAAACGCGATCTCAGGCCGTGGGAGAGCGTCGGCGCGTGGGCCGTCATCATTCTCATCCTGCTCATCGTGCTGTCGCCCCACATCGGCCTCTTGATCCTCTCCTTCGGCACCATCTGGTCGTTCTCGGTGCTGCCCGACGGCTTCACCCCGGACCACTACCGCGAGGTGTTCTCCACCGCCCTGCCGTATATCACCAACACCCTGCTCTATGCCGGGCTGGCCGCCCTGTTCGACGTCATCCTCGCCACCGCCATCGCCTACATCGTGCAGCGCACCGACCTGCCCGGGCGCAAGCTGCTGGACTATCTGGGCACCGCCGCCGTGGCCATTCCCGGCGTCGTGCTGGGCATCGGCTATCTGCGCCTGTTCCACGACTTCGAGGTGCCCTTCGTCGGCAAGCCGCTGGCCAGCTGGTGGGTGATCATCGTCATCGCCCTGACCATCCGCCGCCTGCCCTACGCCCTGCGCGCCTGTTCCGCCGCCTTGCAGCAGATCTCCCTGTCGCTGGAGGAAGCGGCGCAGAACCTCGGCGCCGGGCGCTTCGCCACCGTGCGCCGCATCGTCGTGCCGCTGATGGCCGGCGGCATCGCGGCCGGTTTCGTCACCGCCTTCGCCACCGCCGCGGTGGAGCTGTCGGCCACCATCATGCTGGTGTCCACCGAGAGCGACGCGCCGCTGGCCTACGGCATCTACGTGTTCATGCAGACCGCCGCCGGGCGCGGCCCCGGCGCCGCGCTGGGCGTCATCGCCGTCGTCATCGTCGGCATCGCCACCTATGTGTCGCATCGCTTCGTGGAGCGCACCCGGGGCCTGCGCGAAACCGACCCGCGCGCCGCCGCCGAAGGAGTATGAGAACATGGCATCGCAACCGATCCTGATCGAGAACCTGCATCTGTCGTTCGGCGACACCCATGTGCTGAAGGGCATCGACCTGACGATCGAAGCCGGCGAGTTCTTCGCCTTTCTCGGCCCGTCGGGCTCCGGCAAGTCCACCTTGCTGCGCGCCATCGCCGGCTTCGGGCCGGAACCTGAAGGCCGCATCCTCATCGGCGGCGAGGACGTCGCCCACATGCCGCCGTGGGAGCGCAACGTCGGCATGGTGTTTCAGAACTACGCCCTGTGGCCGCACATGACGGTGGCCCGCAACGTCGCCTTCGGGCTGAAGGAGCGCCGCCTGCCACGCGACGAGATCGCCCGGCGCGTCGAGCAGGCGCTGGATCTGGTCGGCCTGGCCCACCTGGCCGAACGCCGCCCCTCGCAGCTTTCCGGCGGCCAGCAGCAGCGCGTGGCGCTGGCCCGCACCCTGGTCATCGAGCCGCGCGTGCTGCTGCTCGACGAGCCGCTGTCCAATCTCGACGCCAATCTGCGCGTGCAGATGCGCCGCGAACTGCTGCGCCTGCAACGCCAGCTGGGCATCACCACCATCTTCGTCACCCACGATCAGGAAGAGGCCAACACCACCGCCGACCGCATGGCGGTGCTCGACGCCGGCGTCATCCAGCAGGTGGGCACGCCGATGGAACTCTATGACCAACCGGCCAACCTGTTCGTGGCCGGCTTCCTGGGCTCCGCCAATCGCATCGAGGGCCAGGTGGAAAACGGCGCCTTCACGGCTGAAGGCGGCATCCGCCTGCCGGTGGCGCAGGACTCGGCGGCCGGCCCCGCCTGGGCCGTGTTCCGCCCCCAGAACGTGCGCCTCAGCGACGCCGGGCACGACACCGGGGGCGCGGCGACGCTGCCCGCCGTCATCGCCCATTCGGAGTTCCTGGGGGCGCTCATCCGCTATACCCTCACCCTGCCCGGCGGCACGGAAATCCTCGCCGACGAGCCGCACCACAGCGGCCAGAGGGTGCGCGGTCAAGACGAACGGGTGCAGGCCGTCATCGACCCCGCCCAGGTGCGCATCCTGCGCGCCTGAGCACGCCGTCCAGCCCCGTGGTTCAACCTGGCGGTTGACAATTGGCTTGAAGTTGAAGAGCCGCCCGCAAGCGATTCAAAAGACTCGCCATTCCCGCCTTCGCCCCGCCGTGCCGGTGGACGAAAGGCGCCATCAGCGAAGCGCCGCCAGCGCCTTCGGCAATGCCGTCTCCAGCAGATCGAGATGTTCCGGCAACCCGGCCGAGACGCGGATGCAACGATCCTGCGGCGGCCCGAACGCCTTGCGGATGAACACCCCGTGCGCCGCCAGTTCATCCACCAGGCGCGCCGCGAACGCCCCGTCGCGCCCGGTATCGATGGCCACGAAATTGGTCGCCGTGGGCAGTGGCGTCAACCCGTTGGACCGCGCGATGGCGGCGATGCGGTCACAGGCGGCGCGGATCTTCGCCACCGTCTCCTGAAGCCACGCCCCATCGTCCAGCGCCGCCAGCGCCGCGACATGGGCCAGCCGGTTGACGCCGAAATGATCGCGCACCTTGTCGAAGGCGGCGATCAGCGATTCATGGCCGATGGCGTAGCCCACCCGCATCCCGGCCAGCCCATAGGCCTTCGAGAAGGTGCGCATGCGGATCACCCGCTGCTCCCGCACGTCGATGGGCGGCGCCGTGCCCGCCGGCGCGCATTCGATGTAGGCCTCGTCCAGGCACAGCACCGCGCCATCGGGCAGCGCCGCGATCATCTCTTCAATGGCCCCGTCCTCATGCCAGGTGCCCATCGGGTTGTCGGGATTGGCCACGTAAACGAGCGGCGC
>DRPD01000226.1 GCA_011374735.1 Thermopetrobacter sp. | reverse complement strand
CGTCACCTCATCGGGCGTGAGCTCCGACGGCCAGTCTTTCCCCTTCATGCGCCTCTCCTTTATCCCCTCGCCAGGACTTGCAAGTTTGGCCAAACCGGCGCAAGGGTGCAATCGCCAACGGGAGAATATCCAGAAGGGAGCCGCCCATGCCCACGCCGGTTGACGTCATCGCCCTGTCGCAGGCCCTGATCCGCTGTCCGTCGGTGACGCCGGAGGACGCCGGGGCGCTGGACGTGCTGCAAGCGGCGCTCACCCCGGCCGGGTTCGCCTGCCAGCGGCTGGTATTCTCCGAGGCCGGCACGGCGGAGGTGGCCAACCTGTTCGCCGTGTTCGGTCAGCGCGGCCCGCACTTGTGCTTCGCCGGGCATACCGACGTGGTGCCGCCGGGCGACGCGGCGAGCTGGCTGCATCCGCCGTTCGACGCGGTGATCGAAAACGGCGTGCTGTATGGGCGCGGCGCGCAGGACATGAAGACGGCCGTCGCCGCCTTCGCCGCCGCCGCCATCGACTGGGCGCGGGAACGGGGCGATGACGCGGCGGGGCGCGTGTCGCTGCTGATCACCGGCGACGAGGAAGGCCCGGCCATCAACGGCACGCGGAAGGTGCTGGACTGGATGGCCGAACACGGCCACATCCCGGACGCCTGCATCGTCGGCGAGCCGACCTGCACCGAGATGCTGGGTGACACCATCAAGAACGGGCGGCGCGGTTCGCTGAACCTGTATATCACCGCACGGGGCGTGCAGGGCCACACCGCCTATCCGGAAAAGGCGCTCAACCCGGTGCATGCGCTGGCCCGGCTGATCGACCGCATGGCCTCCACGCCGCTCGATGACGGCACGCGGCATTTCCAGCCCTCCACGGTGGTGTTCTCGCAAATGCACACCGACAACACCGCCACCAACGTCATCCCGGAAACGGCCCGCGCGGTGGCCAACGTGCGCTTCAACACCCGGCACACGGCGGCCGGCATCGAACGCTGGGCCCATCAGCAGGCCGAGGCGGTGGCCGAACAGACCGGGGTGCGCTTCGCCATTCGCATGACGGTGTCCGGCGAGGCGTTCATCACCGAAGAGGGGCCGATCCTGGAGGTGGCGCGCCGTGCGGTCGCGGAGGTGAGCGGGGTGACGCCGCGGCTGTCCACCGGCGGCGGCACGTCCGATGCGCGATTCATCAAGGATCATTGCCCGGTGATCGAGTTCGGCCTCGTCAACGACACCATCCATCAGGTGAACGAACGGGCCGACGTGGCCGACATCGAGCGGCTGAAGGCGGTCTATCGGCGGATGATCGATCTGTTCTTCGCCCGCGCCGGGGGGTGATCGGTCTTTCCGATCCTGTTTTCTCAGAGAAGCGCCAATGGCGATGTTTCGCCATTGGCGCTTCATGGCCATTTTTCATCTTCTCATGGGCTGTCAAGGACGGCCCTAAAGGGCCGCCGCGTCAGCGGTTGCATCCTTGACAGCCCATGAGAAGATGGACAGCACAACAGCTCAATAGTCCACCCGTGTCAGATACAGGCCCTGCGGCGGAGCGACGGGGCCGCAGGCGGCGCGGTCACGGGCCTGAAGCGCGGCCAGCAAGTCCTCCGCCGTCCATTTGCCCTCCCCCACCAGCTTCAGCGAGCCGGCAATGGAGCGCACCTGATGGTGCAGGAAGGAGCGGGCCGAAACGGTGATGGCGATCTCGTCGGCCCGGCGGCTGACGGCAATGGCGTCGAGTGTCTTCAGCGGACTTTTGGCCTGACACTGGGCGGCGCGGAAGGTGGTGAAGTCATGGTAGCCCACCAGCACCTGGGCCGCTTCGTGCATCACGCCGGCGTCGAGCGGCCCCGGCACGTGCCACACCCGGCCGCGGTCGAGCGCCGGGGGGCTGTGGCGGTTGAGAATGCGATACAGGTAATGGCGCTTCACGGCATTGAAACGGGCGTGAAAATCGTCCGCCGCGCGATCGGCGTTCAGCACCACCACCGGGGCCGGGCGCAGATGATGATTCAGCCCCTCGCGCAGGCGGTGGGCGGTGATTTCCTTGTCGAGATCGACATGGGCCACCTGCCCCAGGGCGTGCACCCCGGCATCGGTGCGCCCGGCGCCGAACACCGCCGTTCGCTCCCCGGTCATGGCGAAGATGGCGTCTTCCAGCGCCGCTTGCACCGACGGGCCGTTGGCCTGGCGCTGCCAGCCGACGAAGGGACCGCCGTCGTATTCGATGAGCAGGCGATAGCGTGGCATCGGCTCAGGCTCCCAGCACGGTGCCGGGGGCGACGGGCGTGCCGCGCAGGAAGGCCGCCGTTTCCATCGGCGCCTTGCCGGCGCGCTGCACGAGCAACGGCCGGATGGCACCCGTGGCGCAGGCGATGGTGAGATCATCATCGAGCACTTCGCCGGGCCGCCCCCGCCCGTCGGCCAGCCGCGCCTTGAGGATGCGCAGGCGCACCGGGCCGCCCTTCAACGGCAACGCCGCATGGGCGCCGGGCCACGGCGACAGGCCGTGGATGTGGGCCAGCACTTCAGACGCCGGGCGGGCGAAATCGATGGCCGCCTTGCGCTTGGCGATCCTGGCGGCGTAGGTGACGCCCTCTTCGGCCTGAGCGCGGCAGTCGAGCCGGCCATCGCGCTCAAGCCGGGCCATGGCGTCCAACATCAGCCGCGCGCCTTTCTCCGCCAGCAGGTCGTGCAGATCGCCGGCCGTCGTTTCCGGGGCGATCGCCACCTCCTCGCAGGCGCACACGTCGCCGGTGTCCAGCCCGGCGTCCATGCGCATGACGCACACCCCGGTGATGTCGTCGCCGGCCATGATGGCGCGCTGGATGGGGGCGGCGCCGCGCCAGCGCGGCAGCAGGGAGGCATGCAGGTTGTAACAGCCGAAGCGTGGCGCGCGGAGCACCGCTTCGGGCAGGATCAGCCCATAGGCCGCCACCACCGCCGCGTCGGCCCGATGAGCGGCGAAGGCGGCCTGCTCCTCGGCGCTCTTGAGGCTTTTCGGCGTGAACACCGGCAGGCCGAGTTCCGCCGCCAGCCGATGCACCGGCGTTTGGCGCAACCGCTTGCCGCGCCCGGCCGGTTTCGGCGGCTGGCTGTAGACGGCGACGATGTCGTGACCGGCCCCGTGCAGGGCTTGCAAGGTGGGCACGGCGAAGTCCGGCGATCCCATGAACACGAGCCGCATGTGGCCACCTTCCGTCGTTGACGACCCTACAGGCGGAACTCGCGGCCCAGGTAGTGGCGCCGCACGTCCTCGTTGGCGAGAATTTCGTCCGGCGTGCCCTCGGTCAGGGTCTTGCCGTCGTAGATGATCAGGGCGCGATCCACCAGCTCCAGCGTCTCGCGCACGTTGTGATCGGTGATCAGCACGCCGATGCCGCGATCAGTGAGGTGGCGCACCATGTGGCGGATGTCGTTGATGGCGATGGGATCGACGCCGGCGAACGGTTCGTCGAGCAGCATGTAACGCGGTTCGGCGGCCAGGGCGCGGGCCAGCTCGACCCGCCGGCGCTCGCCGCCGGAAAGCGCCGCGCCGGTGGAACCGCGCAGCTTTTGCAGCCCGAATTCGGCCAGCAGCTGCTCCAGCCGCCGCTCCTGTCGCAACCGGCCCCTGACCCTCAGTTGCAGCACTGCGTTGATGTTCTCCGCCACCGTCAGGCGGCGGAACACCGAAGGCTCCTGCGGCAGATAGCCGATGCCGAGCCGCGCCCGGCGGTGCAGCGGCAAATCGGTGACCTCGTTGCCGTCGATGAAGATGCGCCCCTGGTCGGCGGCGATGAGGCCGCTGATCATGTAGAACATGGTGGTCTTGCCGGCCCCGTTGGGGCCCAGCAGGCCCACCGCCTCGCCACGGCGCACGGTGAGCGAGACGCCATCGACCACGGCGCGGCGGCGATAGACCTTGACGAGCGTATCGGCGACGATGGTGCCTTGCGCCACCTCGCGCAATACCTCATGGCCAGCCTCCGCCCCGGTGGCGGCGCCGGTTGCGGCCCTACTCCGAAAAAACGCCATGCACCCGCCCCCCCGTCTCGGCGATCATCTTCGAGACGCCGCGCCTGATGTCATGAATGAACTTTTGCGCCCGCACCGTGGCGTCGCGGCCGGTGACCCGCACGTTGCCGGTGACGGTGAGCAGATCCTTAGCCAGATCCATTTCCGCGCGCTGGCCGGTGACGGTCTGGTCGCTGGTGATGATCTTCACCTTGCCGGTGGCCACGAAATGACTGGCCTTGCGCTTCTCCTCGCCGTCCTTCGTCTTGCGCACACGGAAGAACACCACCAGCTTGTCGGCCGTCAGCGTCGTGTCCTTGCGTCTGGCCCGCACATGGCCGGTGAACACCGCGCGCTTGCCGTCCCCGGTGAAGGCCAGCGCATCGGAGGTGATGTCCACCTTGCCGCCATTGCCCGCCGCCGCCGGCATGGAGGCGGCGCCCGACAGCAACCCGCAGGCTAATGCGGGGATGAGGATCAGTCGATGCAGGGTCTTGGTCTTGGCCATGTCGCGTTCCCGTCCATGAGGTTGTGCATTCAGCGGATGCGTTTCGGCGCTTCATCCGCGGAGGCTCGTTCGCCGATGTCGAACTGGCTGACCACCGGTCCCTTGAAACGCCAGACGCGGCGTTTGGCGTCCATGCGCATGCCCTGGGCGCGCACCTCGCCGTTGCTCAGTATCAGGCGCACCGGATGATCGCTGCGGATGCGCCGCGAGGCAAGCTCCATCAGCACGTCGATGCCTTCCAGCTCATAGGCCCCGGGCTGGCTGATACGCACGTTGAGGCGCAAATGCAAATGCCGCTGTTGTTGCATGTAGCGCCCCGTGTCGGCGGAGAAGATCAGCTTGCCGTCGTCGCCAAGGGACATCTCGCCGCGCGGGGCGCGCAAGCGGATGCTGTTCTTGTCCACTTCCAGGCGTTCGGCCAGCCGCGCCTGAAAGGCATAGGGGCGGCCATGTTCGTCAAGCCCCGACAGGCGCACCATTTCAGCCCTGGCCGCATCCTTGGGCAACGGCTGGCGCTTGGTCGGCGCCGGGGCGTCATGTTCGCGCGCCGCGAACAGAAAGGCGGCCACCGCGGCGATCGCCGCCAGCGCGAACAGCGTGCTCAAGGTGCGGATCATCCGGTGGTTGGTCATCGGCATCCATGATGCATGTTCAGGGGTGGACGCGAGGCCGACCCAGCATAACGGGTTCGCCGCCGCCGCGACAGGGCGCGGCCGTCAGGCATCGCCTTCAGCCACCTCTTCATCCCGGCCGGCCGCCACATCGGTCTCTTCCGGCCGCGGCGCTTCGTCCGTCCGCGCCGGGGCGCTTTCCGCTTCCGGCGTCAGCGGCGGCTTGTTCAGGAACAGGCGCAGCAAGGTGGCGATGGTGCCGCGCAGGTCGGCGCGTTCCACCACCGCGTCGATCATGCCATGTTCGCGCAGGTATTCGGCGCGCTGAAAGCCCTCGGGCAGCTTCTCGCGGATGGTCTGTTCGATCACCCGCGGGCCGGCGAAGCCGATCAGCGCGCCGGGCTCGGCCAGGTGCACGTCGCCCAGCATGGCGTAAGACGCGGTCACCCCGCCGGTGGTCGGGTGGGTGAAGACGACGATGTAGGGCAGGCCGGCGTCCTTCAGGTCGTTGACGGCGATGGTGGTGCGCGGCATCTGCATCAGCGACAGAATGCCCTCCTGCATGCGCGCCCCGCCGGAGGCGACGAAGAACACGAACGGCGCCGCCCTGGCGATGGCGGTGTTGATGGCGGTGATGATGGCCTCGCCGGCCGCCATGCCCAGCGAGCCGCCCATGAACTCGAAGTCCTGCACGGCGATCACGGCGCGCAGGCCGTCCAGCTTGCCGACGCCGGCCACGATGGCGTCGTCGCGCCCGGTCTTCTTGCGCGCCGCCTTCAGGCGCTCGGCGTATTTCTTCTGGTCACGGAACTTCAGCGGATCGTCCGGCACGCCGGGAAAGGTGATCTCGTCGAACTCGCCATTGTCGAACATGTGCTCCAGCCGCGCCCGGGCCGGCATGCGCATGTGAAAGCCCGATTCCGGGATCACCCACAGATTGGCTTCCAGATCCTTGTAGAAGACCATCTTGCCGGTCTGCGGACACTTGATCCACATGTTCTCGGGCATCTCGCGGCGCTTGGCGCCGAACCAGCCACGGATGCGCGGCCGCACGTAGTTGCTCAGCCAGTTCATGATCCCTTCGCCCCCTGTTCGGCCCTCATCGCCGCGGCCAGCCGGGCCACCAGACCGGTCACCGCGCCCACGGTGCCGGCCGTGGCCCGCCCGGCCTCGTCGAGGCTGGTGGCGATGGCCGACACCAGCGCGGAGCCCACCACCACCGCGTCGGCGCCGCGGGCCAGCGTGGCCGCCTGTGGTGGCGATTTGACGCCGAAGCCGACGGCGATCGGCAGCTCGGTGCGGGCGCGGATGTTCTCAAGCGCGGCCGCCACGGCGGTGAAATCCGGCTCCCTGGTACCGGTGACGCCGGTGATGGAAACGTAATAGAGAAAGCCCGACGCATTGGCCAGCACCGCCGGCAGGCGTTGCGCGTCGGTGGTCGGGGTGGCCAGCCGGATGAAGTCCAGCCCGGCGCGTTTGGCCGGCAGGCACAGCTCCGCGTCCTCCTCCGGCGGCAGATCGACGATGATCAGGCCATCGACGCCGGCTTCCTTCGCGTCGCTCAGAAACCGCTCGTTGCCATAGACGTAGAGCGGATTGTAATAGCCCATCAGCACCAGCGGCGTGTCATTATCGCGGCGCCGGAAGTCGCGCACCATGTCCAGCGTCTTCGCCATGGTCTGGCCAGCCTTGAGGGCGCGTTCGGAGGCCAGCTGGATGGCCGGGCCGTCGGCCATCGGGTCGGTGAACGGCATGCCCAGCTCGATGATGTCGGCCCCGGCGGCGGGCAGGGCGTGGAGGATCTCCAGCGAGGTGGCGTAATCGGGATCGCCGGCGGTGACGAAGGTCACCAGCCCGGCCCGGCCCTGCGCCTTCAGCGCGGCGAACCGCCTGTCGATGCGCGCCGCGCCGCTCACAGCTTCACCCCCAGGTGTTCGGCCACCGCGAAGATGTCCTTGTCGCCGCGCCCGCACATGTTCATGACGACGATCTCGTCCTTGTCCATCTCCGGCGCCATCTTCATCACGTGGGCCAGGGCGTGGGCCGGCTCCAGGGCCGGGATGATGCCCTCCAGCTTCGAACACAGCTGAAACGCCTCCAGGGCTTCGGAGTCGGTGGCGGCCACGTAATCGACCCGGCCCACGTCATGCAGCCAGGAATGCTCCGGGCCGATGCCCGGATAGTCCAGCCCGGCGGAGATGGAGTGCGCTTCCGTGATCTGGCCCTCGTCGTCCATCAGCAGATAGGTGCGGTTGCCATGCAGCACGCCGGGCTTGCCGCCGGTGATGGAAGCGGCGTGCTGGCCCGTCTCGATGCCGCGGCCGGCCGCCTCCACGCCGATCATGCGCACGTCTTCATCGTCGAGAAACGGATAGAACAGGCCCATGGCGTTCGAGCCGCCGCCGATGGCCGCCACCAGCACGTCCGGCAGGCGGCCTTCGGCCTGCACGATCTGCTCCTTCGCCTCGCGGCCGATGATGGCCTGAAAGTCGCGCACCATGACCGGATAGGGGTGCGGGCCGGCCACGGTGCCGATGCAGTAGAAGGTGTTCTCCACATTCGCCACCCAGTCGCGCAGCGCCTCGTTGAGCGCGTCCTTCAAGGTGCGCGAGCCGGAAGCGACGGGGATCACCTCCGCGCCCAGCAGCTTCATGCGGAACACGTTGGGTTGCTGGCGGGCCACATCCACCTCGCCCATGTAGACGACGCAATCGAGACCGAAGCGGGCGCAAGCGGTGGCGGTGGCCACGCCATGCTGGCCGGCCCCGGTTTCGGCGATGATGCGGGTCTTGCCCATGCGTTTGGCCAGCAGGATCTGGCCCAGCACGTTGTTGATCTTGTGGGCCCCGGTGTGATTGAGCTCGTCGCGCTTGAAATAGACCTTGGCACCACCCAGGTGCGCGGTGAGGCGTTCGGCGAAATACAGCGGGCTGGGCCGGCCCACGTAATGCTTCAGCAGGCCGTCCAGCTCTTCTTGAAACGCCGGATCGGCCCTGGCCTCCTCGTAGGCCCGCTCCAGCTGCAGGATCAGCGGCATCAGGGTTTCGGCCACGAAGCGGCCGCCGTGGATGCCGAAGCGGCCGTGTTCATCGGGGCCGGCGGCGTAGCTGTTGGGGCGGGTATCGGTCATGGCCGGATGTGATGTTCGTGGTTGCTGCTGGCAGCGGTATATACCGCAAACGGCGCCGAAGGCCAGAGCCAAGCGGACCGTCAACGCCGGGTGAAGGCGCTCAGGCCGTGGCCGGTCTTGCGCCAGTGGTGCGGCCGCCACAGGAATTCGGCCAGCGCCTGCCAGGCGGCGACGGACATCAGCAGCCAATACAGCGGCAAAAACAGCAACCACGGCCACAGGGCCATCAGCCCGCGCCGATACATGCCCACCATGACGATGGTGACGGCGGCGCCATAGCCGACGGTCAGCAGAAACAGCGCCAGCCCCAGCAGCAGCAGGCCGAACGCTCCGCTCGGAGCGGCAGGATGCAGCAGCGCATGCGCCAGCATGACGGCGCACCACGGGGCGAGCAGCACCGCGAAGACGCCGGCGCCCAGCACCACCTGCAAGGTCAGATGCGCTTTCACGGGCAGGCGACGCGGGTGGCGCATGTGCACCAGCCAGGTCTGCAACCAGCCCTTGATCCAGCGGCTGCGCTGATCGCGCCAGGTGCGCCAGCTCACGCAGGCCTCCTCCAGCGTCAGCGAGGGCAGCACGGCGGTGCGATAACCGGCCCGGGCCAGCCGGAGGCCCAGATCGGCGTCCTCGGTGACGTTGTGCGGATCCCAGGCGCCGCAACGGCGCAGGGCGCGGACGCGGAAATGGCACGACGTGCCGCCCAGCGGCAGCGGCGCGCCGATGCGGGCCAGAAACGGCAGCATGACGTCGTAATGCGCGGCGTATTCCAGCGCGATCATGCGGGTGAAGACGCTCTCGTTGGTATTGTACCAGGCCAGTTTGGCCTGCAGGCAGGCCAGCTCATCACCGGCGGCGGCGAAGCGCGCGGCGGCCAGGCGCAGTTGATCGGGGGCCGGGATGTCCTCGGCGTCATAGATGGTCAGCAAGTCGCCGCGCGCGAAGGCCAGCGCGTGGTTGAGCGCCTTCGGCTTGGTGCGCGGCGCGATGTCGGGCACGGTGATGACCTCGAAATGATCGGGCAGCGCCCATTCCGCCAGGGCGGCGCGCATGCCGTCATCGCTTCGCTCAATGACCAGCTTGATGTCGAGCTTGTCCGGCGGATAGTCGATGGCGGACAGCGCCTCGATGAGTTGGGCCAGCACACCGGTTTCGCGATACAACGGCACCAGCACCGTATAGACCGGCAGCCGCGGGTCATCGAGCGGCGGGCATGGCGCGGGCCGTGGCGGGCTCAGCAGGGCGGCGAGGCGCAGCACGGTAAGGGCCACGAACAGCAGCGGCGGGATCAGATACAGCGCCTGCCAGATGAGCGGCGGCCAGACGACCCCGGCGGCGCCGGCCAGCGCCAGCATCAATGCCTGCTTGCCTGACAGCCGGCGGGCGGCGGACACATGCGGGCGGCGACGGGCCAGCAGCGAGCTGGCGTGGCGGGCCAGGTCGTCACCGGCCACCTCTTCCAGGGCCTTGAGGAAATCCCCGCGCCGCGCCTTGAAGGCCACCCGCCAGCCCAGCGCCCGGGCGCGGCGGCGGGCGGCCGGGCCGGCGGCGACGCAGAAAACCGTGCCGCCATGAGCGATCAGCGGCGCGACGCGCCAGCGCAGGGCGCGCACCAGATCGGCCGGCCCCAGCCGCCGCAAGGCGCGCACCAGTTGCCGCCGCGTCATCAGCGGCGGCGCGGCGGCGCGCCCACCACCGATGCGGCGCCACCATGCGGCGGCGCGCCGATTCCCGCCGTCGTGAACGAGCGCCACCGAAGCTCCCCTTGTTCAAGATGGCCCGCTCGTGATTGCCCCGATGCGGCGCAGGCCATATAAACGCTCAGGAAACAAGAAGAGACGCGGCGGCGCGCCGGGGGCAAGGCCGGTGACCACCGCCGAGACACCGGGAGGTCTCTTTATCAACAGCAATCCACAGGTCCGCCTATGCCTGATTGCACCTAGCGACAAGGTTGCACGCAAGAGGATACACACGCAAATGGGGAAGCGGGTTGTGGCATGGATGGGCCTGTGGCTGGTGATCGTGACGCCGGTCATGCTCCCGGCCACCGCGGCGGAGCGCCCGCCGGCCTTTCCCCGATTGCGCCACATCGACGCGGTGCTGGCCGCCAGGACCCCGCAAAAGCCGGCACGCCTGCGCATCCTGCTGTCCGATGACGCGCCGCCGTTCATCTACCGCAACGCCGGCGGCGCGCTGACCGGCTTCTCCGTCGCCGTGATGCGCCGTATCTGCGCGGATAACCGCATTCGCTGCCGGTTCATCGTCCGCCCCTGGGATCATCTGGAGCGGGAGCTGGCCATCGGCCGCGGTGACGTGATCCTCAGCCCGCTGCGCATGACGCGGGCGCGCTTTGAGCGGCTCACCTTCACGCGGCCCTACTGGAAGGCGCTGGGGGGCTTCGCCAGGCGCGTCAACGGCGGCGTGAAGGAGCTCAACGGCGCCGCACTGGCCGGGCGGCGCGTCGGGATGGTGCGGGGCAGCCTGCACGCGCGGTGGCTGACACGTCATCTGCCGCATTCACGCCTCGTTTCCTTCAAGTCGTTCGACGCCGCCACCAAGGCGCTGAAGAGCGGCGGCATCGACGCGCTGTTCGGCGACTGGCTGCAGCTGGCTTTCTACGTGCAGGGCAAGCGGGCCGCCGGCTGCTGCGTGATGATGCGCGGCTTCGTGCCCTCCCGGCTGTTCGCCTACAACCATGTGGCCATCGCCACCCGGGCCGACGCCGCCTCGCTGGCCGACTGGCTCGACCAGCGGCTGGACGCCATGCAGGCGGACGGCACGCTGTTGCGGCTGGCGCGGCGCTTCCTGCCGGCCGGGGTGGCGGCCAGAACGCCGGGCGCGGGCGGCAATGCAAAAAAGGACAAGGCGAAGTGATACCATGTTGCACAAAGGCTGACCGGTAAAATCGCCTCGCGCCCCCACCCAACCCCTTGTCTTTCATCATTTGGGGTTGGGTGGGGGTGCGGGGCGGTGGGTGGTTCATTATGCATGTTGGCATGAGATGGACGAGTGGCTGATCGACGGGGCCGGCGATGACCGCCCGCTGCTGATCCTCGCTCATGGCGCCGGGGCCGGCCCGGCCACGCCGTTCATGAGCCGCATGGCCGCCGCCATCGCCGATCATGGGGTGATGGTGGCGCGTTTCGCCTTCGCCTACATGCGCCGGGCCGAACGGGAGGGGCGGCGCATCGGGCCGGGGCGGGCGGAGCGGCTGATGGAGGAATACGCCGAGCGGGTGCGTCATTGGCGGGATCGGGCGCCCGTGTTCATCGGCGGCAAGTCCATGGGCGGGCGGGTCGCCTCATTGATCGCCGACGAATTGCATGACGAGGGCCTGGTGGCGGGGCTGATCTGTCTGGGCTACCCGTTTCATCCGCCGGGGCGGCCGGAGCTCTTGCGCACGCGACATCTGGAAGGTTTGCGCGCCCCGGCGCTGATCTGTCAGGGCGAGCGCGACCCGTTCGGGCGGCGCGCGGAGGTGGCGGGCTATGCCCTGTCGCCCACCATCGGACTGTGCTGGTTGCCCGACGGCGATCACGACCTCAAGCCGCGGGTGAAGAGCGGCGAGAGCTGGCGCGGCAATCTGGAGGCGGCGGCGCGGCGCGTGGCGGGGTTCATCCACCGGCTGGCCTGAGCGCCGCCCACCTCCTTGCGCAGCAACACCAGCGCGATGACCACCAGCGCGGCCAGCCCGGTGCCCTTCGCGGAGATGCTCACCGAGGTGCTGGCCTCCAGCAGGAAGAACACGACCAGCCACCACGCCACCGGGCGGGCCAGCCGGGCGAGATGAAACAGCAACGCGCCCAGCCCGGCGAAGAACACCAGCGACACGGCCAGCCCGTAGGTGAGCACGAAGGCGACCCAGAAGCTTTCCAGCCCGATGAGCCCCTCGCGGCGCATCAGATCGGCGATGCGTTCCGCATCGGGCCCCAGCAGCACGGCACGGGCTGGCAGATGACGGAACAGCTCCAGCATGATCAGCCGGGCGCGGGCCGAGCCGGCGTCATCGACGAAGCGTTGCGCGAAGCGTTCGAAGAACCCGGCCTCATACAGCCCCAGCACGGCGATGACGAGAAGCGGCGCGGCGGCCAGCGTCAACGCGGCGGCCGATAGCGATACCGGCCGGCCGGCCAACACCCGGCCGAAGCGCATCAGGCCGATGACGGCCAGCAGCGCCAGCAGCAGCACGAAGGCGACGCGGCCGCCGAACACGTTCATGGCGGCGAGGTTGAGCGCGAACAGGCCGATCAGCGCGCCGCGCGGAATGTCACGCCCGCCGCCGGTGGCCAGGGCCAGCAGATAGAGCGCCGTCACCCCGGCGTTGTTCAGCGGATGGCCCAGCAAGGCGGTGGCCCGCCAGTCGTCGGTCTGCACCAGATCGCCGATGATCAGTGGCGTGAAATGCCAGCCGGTGGCCGCCTCGAACAAGCCCAACGCCGCGTTGGCGCCCATCAACACGTGGATCAATAGCGCGGCGCGCTTCAGCACCGATTCTCTCGCCGCCGCCAGCAGCACGACCAGCACCATCGGCAGCACGAAGGTGTCGATCAGCGGCGTGAACGGCAGTTTCAGATCGATGACCGCATGCCAGAACAGCACCAGCCAGCCGAAGGCGAAGATCAGCAGCGGCTGGTAACGGGCCACCAGCGTATTGAGCCAGACGACGGGGCCGGGGCGGGCAAACATCGCCAGCGCGAGCGTCAGCAGCGCCAGCCAGGTGGCCGGATGGATCTTTTCCCACAGCGCGCCACCGGCCACCTCGTAGCGGATGCCCAGCCGCCCCAGCAACAGGTTGGACACGGCGAACAGCAACACCACGTTCAACAGCAGCAAGACGCTGAACAGCGGCGTGCCGGGCAAGGCGGCGCGAGAGGCGCGTCGTGTCGAAACACTCAAGTGGCTCATGCCGCGACCGGCATGCAAGCGCCGCGCCAGCCTGTGTTTCATGCGTCGCCGGGGGTCAATCGCGGCGCGCCGTGCCCGACGCCGCGGGTTCCTCCAGGCGACGCAGCAGATCGGCGATGGCCTCCTCGTCCAGCGTGCGGATCCGCTCCGCCAGCAGGTTGGCCAGCCGGGTGGCCTCCGGCGACAGGCCGGCGGTGTCGATGCTCACCCGCGGATGCGACAGCCGGGCCAGCCGGGCCAGCTCCTCCGCGTCGTCCCAGATGATGTTGAAATAGGCGATGACGCGCTGCACCAGATGCCAGCCGGGGCGGCCCTTCTTGCCGTGCTCCAGGGCCGAGAGATAGGCCGGCGAGACGCCGATGGCGGCGGCCATGTCCTTCAGGGTGACGCCGCGTTCGGCGCGCAGTTCCCGCAGCCGCTGGCCGAACGGGGTCATGGCGCCACGCCCCTCTCGCGGCGGCGCAACCGCACATACCACGCTCCGCCGCCGCCGTGGCGCGGATGGGCCGGGGCGAAGCCGGCCACGTGCGGCGCGATGTCCGGCTCGTGCAGCCATTCCGGCAGCAGGCGGCGCAGCTTGCCGGTGTGGGCGGCGTCGTGGCGGGCCTCATAGCCGTGCAGGGTGTGGCGCACGAACGGCGCGGCCCCCTTGCCGGTGACGACACGCACGGTGCGCAGGCCGCGGCGGCGGCAGGAGACGAGAAAGGCGCGCAATTCGGCGTGGGCCTCGCGCACGCTCAACCCGTGCAGGTCGAGGGTGGCCTCGATGGCGACGTTGCCGCGCAGCATCTTCTGGCGGGTGCGCCGGTCCAGCCCGCCGGGGCCGGGGCGCTTCGGTGAGGCCGGTCTCGGCGGCGGCACGGGCGCGGCCACCTTCGGCGGCGTGGCGGGCGGCTTCTTGCGCGCCGTCACCTGCCGCGCCATGCGGGCGAATGCTTGCGCGTCCGGCTTGTCGGCGAAGCGTTCATCGACGCTCGCCGCCACCTTCGCCCACAAGGCGGCGTCCTCCGGTTTCATGTTCCGCTCATCGCTCATCGGCTCATTTTCTCCCAAGAGAAGCGCCTCAGGCAAGACCAGCGAGAAACGGGTTGCTCCGGCGCTGTTCGCCGATGGTGGAGGTGGGGCCGTGGCCGGGGATGAAGACGAGATCGTCATCGAGCGTGAGCAGCTTGTCGCGAATGCCGGCCATCAAGGCGGCGTGATCGGAGCGCGGAAAGTCGGTGCGGCCGATGGAGCCGGCGAACAGCACATCGCCCACCAGGGCCAGCCCGGCCGCCCGGTTGACGAACACCACATGCCCCGGCGTGTGCCCCGGCAGGTGGCGCACCTCGAAGGCCACCTCGCCGAAGCGCACCGTGTCGCCCTCCTCCAGCCAGCGATCGGGGCTGACGGATCGCCCGCCTTCAACGCCGAACATCGCCGCCTGTTCCTCCACCGCCTCAAGCAGCCACTCATCGTCGCGATGCGGGCCGATGACGGGCGCCTTGGTGGCCTCGGCCAGTTGCGCGGCGCCGCCCACGTGGTCGAAATGGCCGTGGGTGAGCCAGATGGCCTCCAGCTGCGCGTTCATGCGCTGCAATACGGAACGGATCAGCGCCACGTCGCCGCCCGGATCGACGACGGCGGCGCGGCCCGTGGCATGGCAGCGCAGGATGGAGCAGTTCTGGCGCAGCGGCGTGACCGGCACCACCTCGACATGAAACGGCAGTCGCGTCATGCGTTCTCCTCCCGCCGGGCGCGCAGGGCCTGTTTCAGCATCCGCGGGCTGAACGCGCCGAGCAGCCAGGCCAGCCCGAAATAGACGATCATGCCGGCCGTGATCATCACCAGCAGCAGCGCGAAGCGCAGCCAGAAGGGGATTTCCGGCTGGAAGAACGGCCCCAGCCAATGGTTGAGCCCCCACACCACCACCCCCATCGCCAGCGCCGCCAGCAGGATGCGCGGCAGGTTGCGCTTCAGCCGCCGGTCGGTAATCCACGCCCCGCGCTTCGACAGCGTGACGCCCAGCAGCAGGGCGTTCACCCATGAGGCGATGGAGGTGGCCAGCGCGATGCCCACATGCCCCATGACGGCGAACAGCGCCAGCGCGCCGGCGATGTTCAGCCCGACGGAGACGGCGGCGAAGATCATCGGCGTCTTCGTGTCTTCCCGTGCGAAGAAGCCGGGCGAGAACACCTTGATGAGCACGAAGGCCGGCAGGCCGGCGGCGAAGGCGATCAGCGCCTGGGCGGTGGCGCGGGTGTCGGCGGGGGTGAACTGGCCGCGCTCGAACATCACCTCGATCACCGGTTGCGGCATGGCCATCAGCGCGAAGGCGGCCGGCACGGTGAGCAGCATGGCGAACTCCAGCGCCCGGTTCTGCGAGTCGTGCACGCCGTCATGATCGCCGGCCCTCAGCCGCCGCGCGATGTCCGGCAGCAGCACCACGCCGATGGCCACGCCGATCAGCCCCAGCGGGAACTGATACACCCGGTCGGCGTAATACAGCCACGCCACCGCCTGCTCCTGAAACGAGGCGATGATGCCGGAGATGAGCAGATTGAGCTGCGTGATGCCGCCGGCGATGACGCCGGGCACGCCCAAGGTCAGCAGCCGTTTCATGTCGTCGTTGACCACCGGCCTTCGGGGCTTGAGCGCGAAGCCCGCCTTCGCCGCCGCCGTCCACAGCAGGAACAGCTGCACGAACCCGGCCGCCATCACGCCGATGGCCAGCGCGATGCCGGTTTCCGCCCGGCCCTGCCAGCCCTTGCCTTGCGCGAACAGCAGCACGGCGATGAGAATGACGTTCAGCGCCACCGGCGCGGCGGCCGCCATGGCGAAACGGTTGAGCGAATTGAGCACGCCTGACAGCAGCGCCACCAGCGACATGCACAGGAGATAGGGAAAGGCCAGCCGGGTGAGCACCACGGTGAGGTCGAACTTCTGCGGCTCGGCGGCAAACCCCGGCGCGATCAGCCACACGAACAGCGGCATGGCGATCATGGCGACGGCGGAAAAGCCGATCAGCACCACCGCCAGCCAGGAAAACGCCTGCTCCGCGAAGCGCCGCGCCGGCTCCCGGCCCTCGCCCTGCAGCCGCCTGGCGAACAGCGGCACGAAGGCGGCGTTGAACGCGCCCTCGCCGAAGAAGCGGCGGAACAGGTTGGGAAAGCGAAACGCCACGGCGAACGCCTCCGCCACCGCGCCGGCGCCCAGCAGCGCCGCCAGCAGGATGTCGCGCACGAAGCCCAGCACCCGTGACAGGAGCGTGAAGCCGCTGACCGTGGCTGCCGATTTCAGCAAGGACATGGTGCCGCGCCGCCCGTTTCCCCCGCGATGCCGCGCCCCGCCGCCACGGGCGGCGCGCCGCTTCTCATGACGCCTCCGCCGCCGCGGCGTCGTCTTCCAGCACCTTCGTCAACGTCTCGACGATGGCCCGCCGGCGCGCTTCGGCGGTGATCTTCGCGCCGGTCAGATCGGTGACATAGAACACATCCACCGCCCGTTCGCCATAGGTGGCGACATGGGCGGAGACGATGTTGAGGTTGAGCGCGTGCAGGGCCGTGGTGAGATCGTGCAGCAGGCCGATGCGATCCTTGCCGGCCACCTCGATGATGCTGAAGCGGTTCGACGACTTGTTGTTGATGATCACCTGCGGCGTCACCTCGAAGGCTTGCGCCCGATCCCGCGGCCTGCGGGCCCGGGCCACCAGCTCCGCCGGCCGCAATTCGCCGCGCAGCGTCTTGCGGATGGTATCGGCCACCCGTTCGGCGCGGCGCGCCTCGTCGGCGTCGTCGTCGAAGGCGCGCTGCAACAGGATGGTGTCCAGCGCCCAGCCGTCGGCGGTGGTGAAGATGCGCGCCCCGACGATGTTGGCCCCGGCCGCCGCGCAGGCGCCGGTGAGCAACGCCAGCAGGTGCGGGTGATCCGGCGTGTAGACGGTGACGTCGGTGATGGCCGTGAAGGCGTCGCTGTGAATGTCGATGGCGATCTTTTCGCCGCGCGCCCGGGCGGCGTCGATGAACCGGGCGTGGCGTAGCTGGATGTCCGGGGCGGTGGTCAGCCAGTAGGGCGCGTAGTGCATGGCCAGATAGCGCTGCGTCTTCTCCCGCGGCCAGTCGATGGCCCGGCGGAACCGCTCCTGCGCCTCCTTCACGCGGGCTTGCAGGGAGCGCGAGGCATGACCGCCGGAGAGCACCGGCTCGGTTTCCTGATAGAGGGTGCGCAGCAGCTGGCCCTTCCAGCCGTTCCACACGCCGGGGCCGACGGCGCGGATATCGACCACGGTGAGAATGACCAGCAGTTTCAGGCGCTCCGGGCTTTGCACCTGCCCGGCGAAGTCGAGAATGGTCTTGAAGTCCGACAGGTCGCGCATCTGCGAGGTTTCGCTCATCAGCAGGTGATGGCGCACCAGCCAGACCACGGTTTCCGTCTCCGCCTCGCTCAGGCCCAGGCGCGGACACAAGGCGGCGGCGACCTTCGCCCCGGCCACGGAATGGCTTTCGGGGCGGCCCTTGGCGATGTCGTGCAGGAAGGCGGCGACATAAAGCGCCCGGCGGTTGATGATCTCGGCGAAGATCTCCGTGGACAGCGGATGTTCGTCCTTCAGCTCGCCGCGGTCGATGCGGGCCAGCCAGCCGACGGTGCGGATCAGATGCTCGTCCACCGTGTAGTGGTGATACATGTTGAACTGCATGAGCGCCACGATGCGCCCGAAATCGGGAATGAAGCGGCCCAGCACGCCGGCCTCGTTGAGCTTGCGCAGGGCCGATTCCGGGTCGTGGCTGGCGCACAGCAGATGAAGGAACAGGCGGTTGGCCTCCGGGTCTTCGCGCAGCGTGTCGTCGATCAGCTTCAGGGAGCGGCGCACCCGGCTCAAGGTCTGCGGATGGATGCCGGCGTCATGGGCGTCGGCCAGCACGAACAGGCGCAGCAGATTGGCCGGATCGCGCACGAAGGCGTCCTTCGCCGCGATGGCCAGCCGGCCGTTGTCGATGACGAAATCCGGATGCTCCGTCTGCTGCCGCCGTGGCGTCCGCCCGAGAACGCCGCGCAGCATGCGCGTCAGCCGGGGCGGCTTCTTCAGATGCCGTTCCTCCAGCACGGCGCAGAAGATGCGAGTCAGATCGCCCACTTCCTTGGCGATCAGGAAGTAGTGGCGCATGAAGCGCTCCACGTGCTTCAGCCCGCGCGAGGCCACGTAGCCCAGCCGTTCGGCCACCTGCGGCTGCAGGTCGAAGGACAGCTTGTCGATGGCCCGGCCGGTGAGAAAGTGCATGTGGCAGCGCACCGCCCAGAAGAAATCCTCGGCCTTCAGGAAGCGGCGCAGCTCGGCGTGGCTGAACAGACCATGGGCGACGAGGCCGGACACCTCCTGCACGCCATAGACATACTTGCCGATCCAGAACAGGGTGTGCAGATCGCGCAAGCCGCCCTTGCCCTCCTTCACGTCCGGCTCCACCAGATAGCGGCTCTCGCCATACCGGGCGTGGCGGGCGTCGCGTTCGGCCAGCTTGGTGGCGATGAAGGCGGCCGGATCGCGGCTGGTGATCTCGTCGCCAAAGCGCCGCGCCAGTTCCGCATAGAGGCGCTCGTCGCCACAGATGTAGCGCGCCTCCAGGGTGGCGGTGAGGATGGTGGCGTCCTCCTTCGCCAGCGACAGCGCCTCGGAAATGGTGCGCGAGGCGTGGCCCACCTTCAGCTTCAGATCCCACAGCATGTAGAGGATGAATTCGGTGATCCGCTTGTGATGCCCGCCGCTCTTGTCCGGCAGCAGGAACAGCAGGTCGATGTCCGACCCCGGGGCCAGGGCGCCGCGGCCGTAGCCGCCCACGGCGAGCACGCTCGGAATGTCGCCGGCCGCGTTTCCCTCCGGGTCATGAATGCGCCGGGCCAGCCTGAAGAAGGCGGCGATCATCTCATCGGTCAACTGGGCGAGAAAGCGCGCGCAGGCCAGCCCGCGGCGATCCTCCAGCAGACGGCGCTCGGCATGGCGGCGGCCCTGTTCCAGCAAGGCCGCGCAGCAGGCCAGCAGCTGGCTTCGGAACTCGTCGGAGTCCGGGTCATGGCGTTCCGTCAGCCGCTCGATGCGCGCCGCCACGGCCTGCTCGATGGCCCCCGGCCGGTCCCAGGCGATGTCCCGCAGGTCACTGTCGGCGATCTCGCTCATGAGGGGCTTTTAGCACAGGGCAGGTCGAATCGCCCACCATCAAGTCTCATTTCAGCAGGGCCTTCAGCGCGTAGATGGCCTCCAGCGCCTGTTTCGGCGTCATCTCGTCCGGGTGCAATTCCTGCACGGCGGCGCGCAGGCGGGCGGCTTCTTCATCGACGGGCGGCGGGGGCGGCGCTTCGGCGGCGAACAGCGGCAGATCGTCGATGAGCATCTCGCGCCGCTGTTGCCCCGCGCCCTCTTCCAGTTGCGCCAGCACCTGTTCGGCGCGCGCCGTCACCGCCTGTGGCAGGCCGGCCAGCTTCGCCACCTGAATGCCATAGGAGCGGTCGGCGCGGCCCGGCGCTACCTCGTGCAGGAACACCACGTCGCCCTTCCATTCGCGCACCTTCATGGTCACGTTGGCCAGCGATTCGAGGCGTTCGGCCAGCGCCGTCAGCTCGTGATAGTGGGTGGCGAACAGGGTGCGGCAGCGGTTGACCTCGTGCAGGTGCTCCACCGCCGCAAACGCGATGGCCAGCCCGTCATGGGTGGCGGTGCCGCGACCGATCTCATCGAGAATGACCAGCGAGCGGGGCGTGGCCTGATGGAGGATGGCGGCGGTTTCCACCATCTCCACCATGAAGGTGGAGCGGCCGCGGGCCAGATCGTCGGAGGCGCCAACGCGGGCGAACAGTCTGTCGACGACGCCGATGTGCGCCCGTTGGGCCGGCACGAACGACCCGGCCTGGGCCAGCACCGCGATCAGCGCGTTCTGGCGCAGGTAGGTGGACTTGCCGGCCATGTTGGGGCCGGTGACCAGCCACACGGCGGCGGGGGTGAAGGCGCCGGCATCCGGCGGCGCGCCGGCCGCCCCATCGATGCGGGCCACGAGGTGGCAGTCGTTGGCCACGAAGGCGCCCTCGCGCGATTGGGCCAGGGCCTGCTCCACGACCGGATGGCGGCCGCCGATGATGGCGAAAAACGGCGAGTCGTCCACCACCGGGCGCACCCAGCCGCGCCGCGCCGCCAGCTCGGCCAGGGCGGCGGTCACGTCGAGGCGGGCCAGGGCGCGGGCCCGATCGGCAATGGCCGCCGCGTGGGCCGTCACCAGCGCGCACAGCTCGTTGAAGATCTCCATCTCCAGCGCCTGGGCGCGGCCGGCGGCGGCGGCGATCCTGTCCTCCAGCTCGCTCAGCTCCACGGTGGTGAAGCGCATGGCGTTGGCCATGGTCTGGCGGTGGATGAAGGTGGCCTTCATCTCCTCCGACGTCAGCTTGTCCGCATGGGCGGCGCCGACCTCGATGAAATAGCCCAGCACGTTGTTGTGACGCACCTTCAGCGACTTCACGCCGGTCATTTCGGCATACTTCGCCTGCAGCCCGGCGATCACCTGGCGCGTCTCGTCGCGCAGGGCGCGCTGTTCGTCCAGCGGCGGCGAGAACCCTTCGCGCACCAGGCCGCCGTCGCGGGCCAGCAGCGGCGGGTCGTCGGCCAGGGCCCGTTCCAGCCGTTGCGCCACATCGGCGCAGGGGGTTTCCAGCAGCGCCACGTCGTCGGCCAGCAGGGCCGGAGCGGGCGCCGGGGCGCGATGGCCGCTCACCACACCGGCGACGGCCATGGCGGCCTTCAGGCCGTCGCGGATGGCGGCCAGATCGCGCGGCCCGCCACGGCCCAGCGTGAGGCGCGACAGGGCGCGCTCCATGTCCGGCGCGCCGCGCAACAGGCCGCGCAGCTCGGCGCGCGGCATCTCCTCGGCCAGCAGCCAGGCGGCGGCGTCGAGGCGGGCATTGATGGCCGCGGCGTCGGCCAGCGGCGCGGTGATGCGCCGGGCCAGTTCACGGCCGCCGCCGGCGGTGACGGTTTCGTCGATGACCGCCAGCAGGCCGTGGCGGCGCGACCCGGATTGGCCGCGGGTGATCTCCAGCGCGGCGCGGGTGGCGGCGCCGATGTGCATGTGCTCGCCGGGGGTCTCGCGGCGTGGCGGCTTCAGCGCCGGCAGCGCCCCCATCTGGGTCAGCGCGATGTAGTCGAGCAGCGCGCCGGCCGCCGCCAGCTCGGCGCGCGCGAAGGCCCCGAAGGCATCCAGCGCCGCCACCTCGAAATGCTCCCGCAACCGCCTTTGCGCGGCGGCGCTGTCGAAGCGCGCGGCGGGCAGCGGGGTGAGCGGCCTGCCGGCCGCCTTCACCACCTTGGCGATGGCCTCTTCGGCCAGCAGGGTGTCGGCGATCAGCACCTCGCCGGGCTCCAGCCGGGCCAGTTGGGTGGCCAGTTCGTCAGGCGCGATGCGGCGGGTGTGAAACTCGCCGGTGGACATGTCGGCCCAGGCCAGCGCCATGTCGTCATCGGCCCGCACCCGGGCGATGGCCAGCAGATAGTTGTTGCGCGCCGCCTCCAGCAGCGTGTCCTCGGTCAGCGTGCCCGGCGTGACCAGCCTGACCACCTCGCGGCGGATGGTGGCCTTCGCGCCGCGCTTCTTGGCCGCGGCCGGATCCTCCATCTGCTCGCACACCGCGACGCGGTGGCCGGCGGCGATCAGCTTGTGCAGGTATTCCTCCGCCGCGTGCACCGGCACGCCGCACATCGGGATGTCCTCGCCGGCGTGCCTGCCGCGTTTGGTGAGCGCGATACCAAGGGTGCGCGCGGCAACCTCCGCGTCGTCGAAGAACAGCTCGTAGAAGTCGCCCATGCGGTAGAACAGCAGATGGCCGGGGTTGGCCGCCTTCAGCTCGAACCAGCGGGCCATGGCCGGGGTCGCCCCCTGGGCCGCCGGCTTCGTCCGCCGCTTGCCGTTCGGTGCGTTGTCGCCGCCGGTCACGCCGTCACCCCCCTTCCCCCTGCGCACGTTCAGGGCCGGGTCTGGCCGTCGCCGCGCACCTGATACTTGAAGGTGGTGAGCTGCTCCAGCCCCACCGGCCCGCGGGCGTGCATGCGGCCGGTGGCGATGCCGATCTCGGCCCCGAAGCCGAACTCGCCGCCGTCGGCGTATTGGGTGGAGGCGTTGTGCATGACGATGGCGCTGTCCACCTCCGACAGGAACCGCTGCGCCGTCTCGCCGTTTTCGGTGATGATGGCGTCGGTGTGATGCGAGCCATATTTCTCGATGTGGCTGATGGCCTCGTCGACCCCGTCCACGACCTTCACGGAGATGACAGGGGCGAGGTATTCCGTCGACCAGTCCTCTT
>DRPD01000225.1 GCA_011374735.1 Thermopetrobacter sp. | reverse complement strand
TTGGAAAAGGGCTACGCCTGGCTGAAGGAGCGGCATGGCGACCGCCTGTTCCGCATGATGGGCGCCAACGCCACGGCCAGCGCCGGGCTGGTGGCGGCCCATCACCAGACGCCCCTGGCGCGCGTGCTGCGCGAAGTACGCGCGGCGGAGAAGGCCGCCAAGGAGGGCGGGCGCAACGCCTTCCACATCCGCATTCTCAAGCGCTCCGGCGGCGCGCTGCGGCTCACGCTCGGCTGGGACCAGGCCGACCTGCTGCACCGGCTGGTCGCCTTCCTGCGTGATCCCGACGTCTCGCGCCGCGCGGTGTACAACACCCAGCGCTGGCTCAAGGACCTGCCGCCGCCGACCAGCGATAGCGCCATGCTGGCCGAGCTGCTGGCCTATCAGCTGGCGCGGCAGACGGACTCGAAAGAAGCGGCCCACAAGCATGGAGCGGCCGATATGGCTCGGCAACTCGCCGCATTGGCCGCCGAGCAGCAGGAAAGGAACGACGGCCTCGACTGGCTGGAAAACCTGCTCTCCGTGGCCGAATTCCTCGCCCGCGAGACCCGCGCCACTGCGGATAAAGCAGCCCCTGAACCCGCAAGCAAAGGAGAAGCGGCATGAACTGGCATTTCATCGAACCCGTGGACGTGCTCTTTCTGCGCGGCAACAAGCTGTTCGGCGATCCCGGCAGCTATGGCGAGTCACAGATCCCGCCCTGGCCGTCGGCGGTCGCCGGCGCCATTCGCGCCAGCCTGCTCGCCCGCGACAGCATCGACTTGCAGCGCTTCGCGCGCGGCGAGGAGAGGCATCCCGCCATCGGCACGCCGGCGCAGCCCGGCCCGTTCCGCGTCACCGGCTTCGGCCTGGCGCGGCGCGTGGAAGAACGCGTGGAACGCATCTGGCCGTTACCCGCCGACCTTGTGCTTCAGCAGGCCGGGGAGCGGCTGGCGATGCGCCGCATCTCACCGCGAAGCGTGGCGGCGGGCATCGCCTCCTCCTTCCCGCTGGCGCGTCTGCCGGTGCTCACCCAACCGGACCGGGCCAAGCCGGCCAGCGGCTACTGGCTGCGCGATGGCGGCTGGAAACGCTACCTGGCCGGGGAGACGCCATCGACGGAAGACCTGATCGCAACCGACAAGCTCTGGCGCGCCGACGAGCGCGTGGGCGTGGGTCTCGACCCCGTACAACGCCGCGCCGACGACGGCAAGCTATTCAGCCTGCAAGGAGCCGATTTCTGCAAGGACGTGGGGTTTGCCGTGGCCGTCGATGGCGCCGACCTGCCGGCAGAAGACCTGCTGCGCTTCGGCGGCGATGGCCGGGGCGCGCGCCTGCTGAGCGCCGAGTACCAGCCGCCGCAGGTGTCGCTCGACAATCTCGCCGCCGCGGGCCGGGCGCGCATCGTGCTCACCACACCGGGCCTGTTCCCGGACGGCTGGCGCCTGCCTGGCATGAGGGAAGATGGCCGCTTCGAGTTGATGGGTGTCCATGGTCGGGTGGTGGCCGCCGCCGTCTCCCGCGCCGAAGTGGTCTCCGGCTGGGATCTGGCTCGCTGGCAACCCAAGACGGCCCGGCGCGCCGCGCCCATCGGCAGCGTGTACTGGATCGAGGACTTGCAGGCCACGCCGGAACAGCTCGGCAAGCTTGCCGACCATGGCCTGTGGCCCGCCGAGGGCTACGATGCCCAGCGACGCGCGGAGGGTTTCAATCGTTTCGAATGGGGGGCGTGGTGATGCGGCGATCAATCCCAGACGGTCTTGACCGGGTAGCGGCGGATGTGGTCGTCCGGCGTGACGATGCCCATCCCGTGCTCGATGGCCTGGCAGATGAGCAAGCGGTCGAAGGGGTCTTTGTGGATGAACGGGAGTGTTTCCACATGGCCCACGCTGGCGTCGTCCAGCGGCAGCGGCTCGATCTCATGGGCCTCGCGTTGCTCGATGAAGTGCCGCCAGGCCGGCCCGGAAGCCCGAACTTCCAATCGTCCGGCGGCATATTTCGCCGTGGCCTCCCACAAGGAAATGGTGCTGAGAAACAGCCGGTTGCCGGGATCGGTGAGCCGCTCGCGCATCGCCGGGCGAATCTTCGGCTCGTCCCAGATCAGCCAGAGAAAGGTGCAGGTGTCGAGCAGCAGGTTCATGGCTTTTCCGGCTCCCAGTCCGGGTTGAGCGGATCGCCTGGAAGCATTTTCTCGCCGGTGAACAAGGCCAGCGTTTCATCATCCAGGGGCTCGTTGAAATCATCCGGCACGTGGCCCATGCCCTTGGCCAGCCCAAAGGGCCGGCGCTTCTTCGGCTTGTCCGGCTCTACCGCCACCAGCCGCGCCACCGGCTTGTTGCGCCGGGCGATGACGATCTCCTCGCCCCGCTCGACGGCGGCCAGGTACTCCGACAGGTGTGCCTTGGCTTCGTGCACATTGACCGTTTTCATGACATTGCCTCAACTTGACCAACTAAAGGAATACTAGACCATGTTCGAAAAGAAAGCAGCCCTTTTTCTTTACGCCGTGAGCCCCGTTCACATGGGCGCGGGTACGGCGACGGGCATTATCGACAACCCCATCCAGCGGGAGCGGCATACCAACCACCCCAGCTTTGCCGGCTCGGGCATCAAGGGGGCCATCCGCCACGGCTTCGAGGCCATCGGCGGCGATG
>DRPD01000224.1 GCA_011374735.1 Thermopetrobacter sp. | reverse complement strand
CGGCGGCCGCATGGCCCGTGTGGAGAAAGTGACCTGGACGCCGGCGGCGCAGGAATTGCTGGCGGCCAGCGGCGATCCGCTGCTGAACTCCAGCATCCGCCTCAAGGCCGAAAAGCGCTGTCGCCGGGAAAACGGCGCCAAGGTGTTGCCGGAGCATGTGCAGCCCTTTCTTGACCGCGCCGCCAATCCGGCGCCGGTCTGGAGCGCGGCGGCGCTGGCGCGGCTGACCCGGGTGCCGGAAATGGTGCGCAGCCGTGTGCGGCGGCGGGTGGAAGCGGCGGCGGCCGAAGCGGGCCTCAATGAGATCAGTCCGGAACTGGCCGGGCGCGTCATGGCCGAATCGCGCGCCGCCATGGGCAGGGCACTGGAGAGCGGCGGCCATCCGTCCAGGGTCGGCCACGGAAAAGGCAAGGATCCGGCAGGCGGCGCGGACTGATGGTCCGCAAGCGGATTAAGGCCCCCGCGCCGTTTCTGGTGGCGCTCAACCTGACCCAGCGCTGCAATCTGGCCTGCCGGCATTGTTATCTCGACGCCGGCACCAAGGAAGACGGCGGCGCGGATGAACTGACGACCGGCGAGGTAACGAAGCTTATCGACGAGATCGCCGATCTGTCGGACGAAACCATGGTGGTGCTTACCGGCGGCGAACCGCTCTTGCGCCCCGACATCATGGCCATAGCCGGCCATGCCAGTGGCCGCGGGCTGATGACGGTCATGGGCACCAATGGCATGGGGCTGACCCGCAAGAGGGCCGAGGCCCTGCTGGCTGCCGGCGTGCGGGCGGTGGGGATCAGCGTCGATTCGCTGCGGCCCGCCTATCATGACGGGTTCCGGGGGCTGGCCGGCGCCTGGGAGAAGACCATGGCCGGGCTCGATGCCTGCCGGGCGGCGGGGCTGATGTTTCAGGTGCATTTTTCCGTTACCGATGACAATGCCCACGAGCTTGACGACATGATCAGCTTCTGCCGCGAGGCGGGTGCGGCGGTGCTGAATGTGTTCTTCATGGTCTGCACCGGGCGCGGCGAGCGCTATTCCGGTATTTCCCCGGCTACCTATGACCGGGTGCTGCGGCAGGTGGCCGAGGCGGCCCGCGACGAGCACAGCCTGATGGTGCGGGCCCGCTGCGCGCCCCATTTCAAGCGCATCGCCATGGAGATGACGCCGCCGCTCAATATTACCCTGGCCGATGGCTACGAGGCCGGCGGCTGCATCGCCGCCAGCCGTTATGCGCGGGTGACGCCCGAGGGCGAGGTCACCCCTTGCCCCTATATGGAAAAATCCGCCGGTTCCCTGCGACAACAGAGCTTTGCCCGCATCTGGCGCGAGGCGCCCCTGCTGAATGAATTGCGGGCGCCGCAGCTGGAAGGGCGCTGCGGCGCGTGCGAGTTTTCAAGATTATGCGGTGGCTGCCGGGCGCGGCCGCTGGCCCGCGACGGCAATATGATGGGCGAGGATTTCCTGTGTCGCTATGAGCCGGGGGGCGGCGGCGTGATCGAGCCGATGCCGGTGGGCGGGGCCGTCCTGCCCTGGACCGGCGAGGCCAGGGAGCGGCTTCAACGGGTGCCGGCCTTCGTGCGCCGTTTCGTGCGCCGCCGGGCCGAGGATCATGTGCGCGCAACAGGTGGCCGCCAGGTGACGGCGGCGGTGCTTGACGAACTGGCGCGGCGGCGCTTTGGCCGCGCCCTTCCCGGGCGGCCTCGACGGCCCGGCAGCGGGATGGAAAGCGGATGATCGATGCGGCTGTCATCGGTGGCGGCGTGTCGGGACTGACCGCCGGCTGGCATTTGCGCCGCCGTGGCCTTGAAGTGCAGGTGCTGGAGGCGGCGCCAGCCCCGGGCGGCATGGCGAGATCCCAGCGCATGGGCGGCTATCTGATGGAGCATGGCCCCAACTCGATCAGTGCCGGCAAGGGCGGCGTCGAGGCGTTATCGGCGGCCCTCGGTCTTGACGATCAGATCTGTGACCTGGGTCCGCTGGTCAGGCGGCGCTACCTGCTCAAGGACGAGCGCCTCTATGGTATTGCCACCGGCATGACCGGGTTCCTGCGTTCGTCCTACCTGTCATACCGGGCGCGATTGTGGCTGATGAGCGAGATTTTCCGGCGGCCCCGGGAGGTTGGAAATGAAACGGTGGGCGCTTTTTTCCGGCGGCGATTCGGACCAGAGTTCACCGAACGGGTGATTGATCCGCTGGTGGGTGGGCTGTTTGGCGGCTGCGCCGATGATATCAGTATCGAGGCGGCGTTTCCGGCCCTGAAGGCCATGGAAAGCCGTTATGGTTCCCTGACGGCGGGCGTGATGGCCAGCCGCTGGCGCGGCGGGGCCATGCCGGGGCGGCGGCTGTTCTCGTGGACCGGGGGCATTGGCGTGCTGCCGGCAAGGCTGGCCCATGCGCTTGGACCGGCGCTGAAATGCGCGGTGCGCGTGACCGCCATGACCCGGGAAGCCGGCGGGTTCAGGCTTGATCTGGGCGCGGCCGGATCCCTGACGGCGCGCGTGATCGTCATGGCCCTG
>DRPD01000223.1 GCA_011374735.1 Thermopetrobacter sp. | reverse complement strand
GCCAGGCGCATCGTCATCCAGTATCCGAAGCGCCAGAAGGGCAACCGGATGTTTGCCGGCGACAGCTCGCATCTGCCGCTGAAGATCAACACGGCCGGCGTCATCCCGCCGATCTTCGCCTCCTCGCTGCTGCTGCTGCCGATCACCGTGGCCAACTTCATGCAGGGGCAGGGGCCGGAGTGGCTGACCTACGTCACCTCGCTGCTGGGCCGCGGCCAGCCGCTGTTCCTGCTGCTCTACGCGGCGCTGGTGATCTTCTTCGCGTTCTTCTACACCGCCATCATGTTCGACCCGAAGGACGTGGCCGACAACCTGAAGAAATACGGCGGCTACATTCCCGGCATCCGGCCCGGCGAGAAGACGGCGGAATATCTCGACTACGTGCTGACCCGCATCACCGCGGTGGGGGCGCTGTATCTGACGGCGGTGTCGCTGTTGCCGGAGTTCCTGACCGCCTACTTCGGCATTCCGTTCTACTTCGGCGGCACATCGCTGCTGATCGTGGTCAGCGTCACCATGGACACGGTGGCGCAAATCCAGGGCCACCTGCTGGCCCAGCAATACGAAGGACTGGTCAAGAAATCCAGATTGAGGGGTAAAGGCAGACGATGAACATCATTCTGTTCGGCCCGCCCGGCGCGGGCAAGGGAACCCAGGCGAAGCGCCTGGAGAAGAATCGCGGGCTGATCCAGCTGTCCACCGGCGACATGCTGCGCGCCGCCGTGGCGGCCGGCACCGAATACGGCAGGAAGGCGAAGGAGGTGATGGAGAAGGGCGAACTGGTGTCCGACGAGATCGTCATCAACATCATTTCCGACCGCCTCGACGAAGGTGACGTGAAGAACGCGCCGGGGGTGATCTTCGACGGCTTTCCGCGCACCGTGGCGCAGGCGGAGGAGCTGGACAAGATGCTGGGCGGCAAGGGCATGAAGCTTAACGCCGTGGTGGTGCTGGAGGTGGACGACGAGGCGCTGGTGGAGCGCATCACCGGGCGCTACACCTGCGCGAAGTGCGGCAAGGGCTATCACGAGAAGTTCGAGAAGCCCAAAGAGGAGGGCGTGTGCGACGAGTGCGGCTCCACCGAATTCACCCGCCGCGCCGACGACAACGAGGAGACGGTGCGCTCGCGGCTGGCCGCCTATCACGAACAGACCGCGCCGCTGATCGCCTATTACGAGACGGCCGGCATCGTGAAGAAGGTGGACGGCATGGCCGACATCGACGCGGTGACGAAGCAGATCGAGGAGGTGCTGGACGGCCTCGCCTGAAGCGGCGGCCGGGCATGGTGAAAGCGGCCTTGACGGGAGGCGGCGCGCGGCCTAGAAGAGCCGCACGTTCACGGAAAGGCCCTTGAAGGGGGTTCACCATGCAGCGGCCCGCGCCGGCCGCCTCCGAACAACGGGAGGTGGCGGCGGGATGGCCGTTCGCATGTGTTTGGCGTCGCGAGGTGAGATTTGGCGGCCGGCGCGCCCCTGATTGAGTTAACGGACAGCGACAACGACGAGAGAACAGATCATGGCCCGCATCGCAGGCGTCAACATTCCGACCGACAAGCGCGTGCTGATCGCGTTGCAGTATATCCACGGGATCGGCCCGAAGTTCGCCCGGGAAATCCTGGAGAAGGCCGGCATCGAGGAATCGCGCCGCGTCAACCAGTTGAGCGATCAGGAGGTCATCCGCATCCGCGAGGTGATCGACCGCGACTACATCGTGGAAGGCGACCTGCGCCGCCAGGTGGCGATGAACATCAAGCGGCTGATGGATCTGGGCTGCTATCGGGGCTTGCGGCACCGCCGCGGGCTGCCGGTGCGCGGGCAGCGCACCCACACCAACGCCCGCACCCGCAAGGGCCCGGCCAAGCCCATCGCCGGCAAGAAGAAGTGACGGCGGGCGCGGCAACGCAACAAGGCACAGCAAGGAAGGCAACCATGGCTCGTGACACCACGCGCGTGAAGCGCAAGGAGCGCAAGAACGTGGCCACCGGCGTCGCCCACGTGAAGGCGACGTTCAACAACACCATGATCACCATCACCGACGTGCAGGGCAACACCATCAGCTGGGCGTCGGCCGGCAAGATGGGCTTCAAGGGCTCGCGCAAGTCCACCCCCTACGCGGCGCAGCTGGCGGCGGAGGACGCCGCGAAGACGGCCATGGAACACGGCATGAAGACCATCGAGGTGGAAGTCTCCGGGCCCGGCTCGGGGCGCGAATCGGCGCTGCGCGCCCTGCAGGCGGCGGGATTGCAGATCACCGCCATCCGCGACGTGACCCCGATCCCGCACAACGGCACCCGGCCGCGCAAGCGCCGCCGCGTGTAAAGGCGCCGGGGCGGCGGGCCCACCTTGTTCACGAACATCATTTCAGGCGAGTGGCGATAAGCATCATGCAGCAGGTCAATCAGAAGAACTGGCAGGAACTGGTCAAGCCGACCCGGCTGGACGTGAAGCCGGGGCTGGACCCGGATCGGCAGGCGACGATCGTCGCCGAGCCGCTGGAGCGCGGCTTCGGCATGACGCTGGGCAACGCCTTGCGGCGGGTGCTGTTGTCGTCGTTGCAGGGCGCGGCGGTCACTTCGGTGCACATCGACGGGGTGCTGCACGAGTTCTCCTCCATCGCCGGGGTGCGCGAGGATGTCACCGACATCGTGCTCAACATCAAGGACATCCGGCTGCGCCTGCATGCCGACGGGCCGAAGCGGGTGACGCTGAAGAAGGAAGGCCCCGGCACCGTCACGGCCGGCGACATCGAGGAGACGGCGGACGTGGAAATCCTGAACAAGGATCACGTCATCTGCACGCTGGACGACGGCGTGGAGATCCGCATGGAGCTGACCGTGGACAGCGGCAAGGGCTTCGTGCCGGCGGAGCGCAACCGGAGCGATGACGCGCCGATCGGGCTGATCCCGGTGGATGCCCTGTATTCGCCGGTGACGCGCGTTTCCTACAAGGTGGAGAACACCCGCGAAGGCCAGGTGCTGGACTACGACAAGCTGCTGCTGACGGTGGAGACGGACGGCACCGTCAACCCGCAGGACGCGGTGGCCTACGCGGCGCGCATCCTGCAGGATCAGTTGCAGATCTTCATCAATTTCGAAGAGCCGGCGGTGGAACAGGTGGAAGAGCAGCAGCCGGAGCTGGAGTTCAACGCGGCGCTGTTGAAGAAGGTGGACGAGCTGGAGCTGTCGGTGCGCTCCGCCAACTGCCTGAAGAACGACAACATCGTCTATATCGGCGACTTGATCCAGAAGACCGAGGCGGAGATGCTGCGCACCCCGAACTTCGGCCGCAAGTCGCTCAACGAGATCAAGGAAGTGCTGGCTCAGATGGGGCTGCACCTGGGCATGGAAGTGCCGAACTGGCCGCCGGAGAACATCGAGGAGCTGGCCAAGAAATACGAATCCAGCTTCTGAGAGCGGGAGAACAGGTCATGCGACACAGAAAGAAGGGGCGCAAGCTCAACCGCACCCACGAGCATCGCAAGGCGATGTTCGCCAACATGGCGGCGGCGCTCATCACCCACGAGCAGATCGTCACCACGCTGCCCAAGGCCAAGGAGCTGCGCGGCATCGTGGACAAGCTCATCACGCTGGCCAAGAAGGGCCAGGACGCGAAGAAGCGGCTGGCCAACTACCGCCTGGCCATCGCCCGCCTGCAGGGCAAGGAGGCCGAAGCGAAGAAGCTGTTCGAGGTGCTCGCGCCGCGCTACGCGGAACGCAACGGCGGCTATACGCGGGTGCTGAAGGCCGGTTTCCGTTATGGCGACAACGCGCCGATGGCGGTCATCGAACTGGTGGATCGCGACCCGGAGGCCAAGGGCGCGGCCGACAAGGCCCGGCGGGCCGAGGAAGAGGCGGCGGAAGAAGCGCAAGGGGAAGAGGCGCAAGCCGCCGGCTGAGGCCACGCGCCGCTCAACGGGACACGAATGAGCCCCGCGCCGGACATCGGCGCGGGGTTTTCATTGGTGGGAGAAGCCGTGCTGGTGGTCGTTCGCCTTTTACTCGTCGTCTTCCAGCTGCCGGCCCCAGGCGAAGCGCCAGATGCGCATG
>DRPD01000222.1 GCA_011374735.1 Thermopetrobacter sp. | reverse complement strand
GTGGGCCGACATGCCGGCCGGCCGGCTGGCCAGTCTGATCGTCATCCGCCACCGCGCCGGGGTGCGCCCCGATATGCGCTTCACCGACGGCGCGCGCATCTTCGACATCCGCGCCGTCTTCGACCCGGACGGCCGCCGGCGCTTCCTGCATTGCCTGTGCGTGGAGCAACCGCTGTGAACAAGGCCGTGCTGCGCATCGCCCGGCGCGCCCGCCGCCGCCGTCTCGTTCTTCTGACCCGCCGCCTGCGCCGCGAGCTGCAAGGGCAGGGGATCGACGCCGCGGTGTGGCCCGAGGAAACGCCGGACGCCGCCGCCGTGCGCCTGCTGCTGCCGCCGTTGCCGCCGCGCCTGCGCCGCCGCCTGCTTGAAATCGTCCGCCAGTAAATCCGGAGAACCGCCATGGCAGTGAACCCGGCCGCGGCCTTGCAGAAGGCCATGTGGGATGTCTTGCGCGCCGACGCTCAATTGCAGACCCTGCTGGGCGGCGCGCGCATCTATGACCGCCCGCCGCGCCAGGCTCCGGTGCCGTTCGTCACCTTCGGCGAATGGGAAACCCGCGCCTGGAACACCATGAGCCACGACGGCCACGAGCATCGCATCACGCTGCACGTGTGGACGGAGCACGGCGGCCGCAAGCGGGCCTATGAGGTCATCGCCCGCATGGACGAATTGCTCGACGACGCCGCGCTGACGCTGAGCGATCATCATCTGGTGCATTTGCGCAGCATCTTCTGGACCGCCCTGCGCGGCGCCGAGGGCCGCCTGTTCCACGGCCTGTTGCGCCTGCGCGCCGTCACCCACCCCCTGAACTGACCGCCTGCAAGGAGACGTGTTCATGCCCGCCCAGAAAGGAAAGGATCTGCTGCTGAAAGTCGATGACGGCGTCGGCTTCACCACCGTCGCCGGGCTGCGCAGCCACCGCCTCAGTTTCGCCGCCGGCACCACTGATGCCACCGACCAGCTCTCCCCCGGCCGCTGGCGCGAGCTGCTGGCCGGGGCCGGGGTGCGCCACGCCGCCATCGCCGGCGGCGGCATCTTCCGCGACGCCGCCAGCGACGCGCTGATCCGCCAGCTGTTCTTCAATGACGAGATCAGGAACTGGCAGGTGGTGGTGCCCGACTTCGGCGTCATCGAGGGGCCGTTTCAGATCACCGCCCTGGAATACGCCGGCGAGCACGACGGCGAACTGACCTTCGAGATGAGCCTCGAATCCGCCGGCCAGCTCACCTTCACCGCCATCTGATGCCAGGATTGCGTAAGGACTGACCGGCGCAAGGCGCCCCGCGCCCCTGCCCAAACCCTTGTTCTCATCATTTGGGGGTTGAGTGGGGGCGCGGGGCGCTGGGTGGTTCTTCATATATGTCGAGATGACGCCACAACCTGAATCAATTTCTCGCAAAAGGCCGCCCGCCGCCTGAATCATTTTCTCGAAGGGTGGCGTAAAGAGAAAGAAAATCAGGTCGTTATGGCGTCAAGGTGAATCTCCCGTCATGGTTAACAAACCACTTCAGGAAAACCCCATGAGCCTGCATGCGAACCCGCACCGCGGCGAGATCGTCGCCACCCTGGGCGGCCGTCAGTGGAAGCTGCGCCTCACCCTGGGCGCGCTGGCCGAACTGGAGGCGGCGCTTGACGCCCCCGACCTGCTGGCGCTGGCGGAACGCTTCGAGCAGGGCCGCCTGTCGGCGGCTGAGGCCATCACCATCATCGCCGCCGGCCTGCGTGGCGCGGGGCATGACATCAGCGACGAGGAGGTGGCGCGGCTGGAATGCGAAAACGGCGTCGCCGGCTACGTGGACATCATCGCCCGCCTGCTGGCCGCCACCTTCCCGCAGGCGGCCGACGGCCAGTGAGCCGCCATGCGTTTTCCCTTCGCCCGCCTGCTGGCGCTGGCGGTGACGCATTTGCGCATCGGTCCCGATGCCGCCTGGAACATGACGCCGCGCGAACTGCACGACCTGCTCGTGCAGGTCTGCCCGCCCGCCGCCACGCCGGGGCCAGAAGATTTGCGC
>DRPD01000221.1 GCA_011374735.1 Thermopetrobacter sp. | reverse complement strand
GGGTGAAGGCCGGGCGCTTCGGCGGCGCGACGTATTCCTTCAGCGCGATCACCGACGGCAGGCGGATGCTCAGCGACGGCGAGCGCACCCGCCGGTCGTATTCGCTGACGACCTGCACGCGCCGCAGCCACACCGCCTTCACCGCCTGCCGCCAGTCCCAAGTGGAGAGGGGAAAATAGCTCAGCGGCTGATAGTCGGCGTTGAGCACCAGCGCCGGATACAGCAGGTCATCGGCCTCGGTCTCCTGTGCGGCCATCAGCATGGCGAAGCGGCCAACGCGACCTCCCTTGTCATCATGCCCGCCACTATAGCGTTCCGCCGGCGGCTGTGGCAAACCGGAGCCCGGGGCTCGACAACGAGGCATTCATGGCCCGCGGACAACCCATCGTCACCCGCTTCGCGCCCAGCCCCAACGGGCGGCTGCACCTGGGGCATGCCTATTCGGCCCTGTTCGCGGCTCGCTTCGCGGCGCGCCGTGGCGGCCGTTTTCTGTTGCGTATCGAGGACATCGACCACACCCGCGCCAGAGAACAGTTCGTGCGCGCCATTCACGACGATCTGCGCTGGCTGGGTGTGCGCTGGGAAGAGCCGGTATGGCGGCAACGCGAACGCATGGCGCATTACCACGCGGCGTTGACCCGCTTGAAGGAGATGGGGCTGCTCTATCCCTGCTTCTGCACCCGCCGCCGGATGCGCGCCGTCATCGCGGGGCGGCCCGACTGGCCGCGCGATCCCGCCGGCGCGCCGCTGTATCCCGGCACCTGCCGGCATTTGCCGGCGGCCGAGCGCGAAGAGCGTCTGGCGGCGGGAGACGAACACGCCTGGCGGCTGGACATGAGCGAAGCGCTGCGCACCGCCGCCCGGTTGCTGCACGGCAAGCCGGTCAGCTGGCGGGAGGAAGGCGTCGGGCCGCAAGGGGAAACGGGCCTTGTGGTGGCCGATCCGGCCGCCTTCGGCGATGTGGTGCTGGGGCGCAAGGACATCGGCGTGTCCTATCACGTCGCGGTGGTGATCGACGACGCCGCGCAGGGCGTCAGCCACGTCACCCGCGGCCACGACCTGTTCGCGGCCAGTGCCGTGCACCGCCTGCTGCAGGTGCTGCTGGGGTTGCCCGAACCGGCTTATGCGCACCATCGGCTGATCACCGACGCGGCGGGCCGCAAACTGGCCAAGCGCCGCGCCAGCACCGCGCTGGCCGAATTGCGCGCGCAGGGAGTGACCCCGGAAGACGTGCGCCGGGCGCTGGCGCTGGAAAATGCCATGCCGGACGATCCCCAGGCTCAGGGCCCATAAACGCCGCTGGCATCCACGCCGCTCATGGGGCCTGAGCCCAGGGTCTGGCCTTCACAAGCTGATGCGCAGCGCCTACATTGGCGCTGGCGGTTCTGCCCGGCCCGTGACGGGATGTTTTCCCAGGGACCTTAACGTGATCCAAGGGAGCTGTCCCTGCCTCAGGCCGTGGCCTTTGGCACACGGCGCCCACCTGCATTTTGCGGGACCCGGGATCACACCACCCGCACGGCCAGGGCGGGCCGCCCACGTTTGCGGGTTTTCCTTTCGGCAAACTGTGTCCCATGGGCCCGGACAACGGGAGCTTCTTCCTTGTCATCGTGAGGAAACGCATCAACGTCGGTTGCGTCGCCGCCAAACCTCCTCCCTTGCCCCGCTTTGTCCACCCCGGCGAGATGCCCATTCCCGCCATTGGCCAAGCAGCGGCCTTGACTTGCCGCACGCGGCGGGGGCAAGCATGGCCGCACGATGGCGCAGGCGACGGCATACGAGGCGATCAGCGCGCGGAAGGCGGCGCTGCGGCGGCGCATGCGGGGGCGGCGCGCGACACTGGCGACGCCGGAGGCCGGCCAGCGGCTGGCCGGGCTGGCCTGGCGGCCGCTGCTGGAGCAGACGGGGGACGGCGGCGTGGTGGCCGGTTACTGGCCGGTGCATCACGAGATCGACCCGCGCCCGTTGATGGAGCGGCTGGCCCGTCATGAGGTGACGCTGGCCCTGCCGGTGGTGACGGCGCGCGACCGGCCGCTGATATTCCGCCGCTGGCGGCCCGGCGAGCCGCTCACCGACGGGGCGTTCGGCGTGCCGGTGCCTTCGGAAGACGCGCCATCACTGCGCCCCGCCGTGGTGCTGGTGCCGTTGCTGGCCTTCAGCCGGGCCGGGCACCGGCTGGGCTATGGCGGCGGCTATTACGACCGCACGCTGGCCG
>DRPD01000220.1 GCA_011374735.1 Thermopetrobacter sp. | reverse complement strand
GGGCTGTTTCCCGACATGGCGGCGCGGCGCGGCTCAACGCGCTTGTGACGGGGCGGGGGAGGGCCTATCATCCTTCATGATTCAACGGTGTCATGCAACCAACAGGAGAGGAAACACACCATGGGCATTTTCGATTTCGTGCGCGCGGCCGGCAAGAAGCTGGGGCTGGTGAAGGACGACGAGGCACCGAAGGCGGAAGACCTGAAGAAGGAGCTGAAGGATCTCGGCCTTGAAGCCGACAAAGTGGACATCGAGGTGGACGGCGACAAGGCGGTGATCAAGGGCGAGGTGTCCGATCAATCGATGCTGGAGAAGGTGATCATCGCGGTGGGCAACACCATGGGCGTGGCCAAGGTGGAATCGGCGGTGGCGGTGGCTTCCGGCGAGGCCCGCGAACCGGTGTTCCACACCGTGGTGAAGGGCGAATCGCTGTGGAAGATCGCCGAGAAGCACTATGGCAACGGCTCGAAATACATGGTCATCTTCGAGGCCAACCGGCCGATGCTGTCCGACCCGGACAGGATCTACCCCGGCCAGGTGCTGCGCATTCCCGATCTGGACAAGTCCTGAGCGGCGAAGGCGGCGGCCATGCCGTCCGAAGACCAGTTGCGCGAGGAAATCGCCGCGACGGCGCGGCTCTTGGGCGAGAAGGGCCTGAACCGCGCCGCGGCCGGCAATGTCTCGGCGCGCTTCGGGGAACGGGTGCTGATCACCCCCTCCGGCGTGCCCCATGACGAGCTGACGGCGGCCGACATCGTGCGCATGGACATGGACGGCGGCCACGAAGGGCCGCTTCCGCCGTCGTCGGAATGGCGCATGCACCGCGACATCTACGCGGCGAAGCGGGAAGCGGGCGCGGTCATCCACACCCATTCCGATCACGCCACGGCGCTGGCCTGTCTGGGCGAGCCGCTGCCGGCGTTTCACTACATGGTGGCGGTGGCCGGTGGGGCGGCGGTGGAGTGCGCGCCCTACGCCACCTTCGGCAGCGAAGACCTGTCCCGCCACATGCTGCGCGCGCTGGGCGACCGCAAGGCGGCGCTGCTGGCCCATCACGGCCTGATCTGCCATGGCCGCGATCTGAAGGAGGCGCTCGGGATCGCGGAAGAGATCGAGGGGCTGGCGCGGGTCTATCTGCTGGCCCGGGCGGCCGGGCAGCCGACCATCCTGAGCGATGACGAAATGGCGCGGGTGGCGGCGAAATTCGCCACCTATGGCCGGCGGCGGGACGATGGTTGAGGATTGACGTTGCGTCATGTCATATGCGCCTGTGGATATGTTGTGCATGGCCCACGCGTCGGGGGTGACAGGGGCGGATTCGGCGTTCCATACTGCTCATGCAGGCTGACCCAGGGGGTTCGGGACGCAGCTGCAACCTCCTGAAAAGGCCGGGCTTCGGCCAGGCGGTTTCAGGGGGGCACCCGGAGCCCTTCGGTGTCGGTTCGGGCCTCACTGACGGCCTTTGAGTTCCGGTCAGGGGGCGAAGGCGGCAATGATGAAGGAGGATGGCGGACGCGCCAATCGCTTTCATCGGCGGCGCCGGAGCCTGATCGCGAGCCGGGCCGGGATGAAACGTCAGGGTGGCCGCGATGCTTCGGAAG
>DRPD01000219.1 GCA_011374735.1 Thermopetrobacter sp. | reverse complement strand
GTCGCCGTCTGCGGCAGGCCCAGCGCGCCGCGCAAACGGGCCATCAGCTGCTGAATGACGCGCGCCGACAGCGGCTTGCCGCGCACCCCGCGAAACAGCGGCTCCTCCGGTTGCAGATCGAACGGGCAGCGCGCCACATAATCGCCGATCATCTCCACCACCGGCTCCAGCACCGGCACCGGGCGCTCCCTGCCGCCCTTGCCGCGGATCATCAGCACGTCGGCGCGCCCGGCCAACAGTGGCGCCACGTCGGCCGGCGTCAGCGCCAGCGCCTCGGAAATGCGCAGGCCCGCGCCATACAGCAGGGCCAGCACCGCCGCGTCGCGCGCCGCCACCCACGGCGGACGGCCCGCATCCGATTGTCCTGCCATGGCCAGCGCCTCGCGGGCCCGCGCCTCGTCCACCGGATGGGGCAGGGCGCGCGGCAGCTTCGGCCCGCGCAGCACCGAAAGGGCGGCGTTGTCGATCGCGTGGCGGCGGGCCAGATACCGATAGAAGGCGCGCACCGCGGAAAGCTTGCGCGCCCTGCTCTTCACGCCCAGACCACGGCGGGTAAGCGCCGCCATGAAGCTTCTGAAATCGGCCGGACGCAAGGCGGCCAATGCCGCCAGATCGGCCGGTCGCCCCAGATGCTCCGTCACGAACGCGGCGAATTGCGCGATGTCGCGGCCATAGGCTTCCAGCGTCTTCTGCGCCAGCCGCCGCTCGTCGCGCAAATACGCCAGCCACGCCGCCGCCGCGGCCGCCGCGTCGGGCTTGAGATTGAACGCCAGAACCTCTTCGCGCGTCGTCATGGGCTGGACAACGCCTCGCCGTTCACCGCAAGGTGCGGGCCATCATGGGCCCCGATACCGGACAGATCGCCGATGTGCTGCTGCCGCTGAAGCTCGACCATCCCTTCAGTTACCGCATCAGGCCTGAACAATCCGTCAACGTCGGCGACATCGTGCGCGTCTCCTTCGGGCGGCGCGCCGAGGCGGGCGTCGTGTGGCGCATCCATGACGCGGCGCCGAAGGCCCGCCTGAAGCCCATCGAGGCCAGGCTCGACCTGCCGCCGATGGGCGAGGCGCAGCGGCGCTTCGTGCAATGGATGGCCGACTATTACGTCAGCGATCCGGGCAGCGTGTTGCGGCTGTTCATCCGCTCGCGCGAACTGTTGCGGGAAATCGGCGATCAGCGCGTCTGGCGGCTGACGGGCCAGCGCCCGGCGCGCCTGACGCCGCAACGGGCCCGGGTGCTGGCGGCGGCCGCCGACGCGCCGCCGTTGAGCGTCACCGAACTGGCCGAACTGGCCGGCGTCTCGCCTTCGGTGGTGCGCGGACTGATCGAGTTGGGCTGCTTCAGCGAAGAGCATCGGCCGAAGGCGGCGCCGTTCGCCACCCCCGATCCCGACCGGCCGCGCGCCGCGCCGCTGAGCGCCGCGCAGGAAGAGGCGGCGCGACGCTTGCGCGACAAGGCGCGTCAGGGCGGGTTTTGCGCCACCTTGCTCGACGGGGTGACCGGGGCGGGCAAGACGGAGGTCTATTTCGAGGCCATGGCGGAGGCGTTGCGGCACGGCCGGCAGGTGCTGCTGCTGGTGCCGGAGATCGCGCTCACCGCCACCTTCGTGCGCCGCGTCGCCGAGCGCTTCGGGGCCGAGCCGGCCCTGTGGCATTCCGCCCAGTCCGGTGGCAGCCGCATTCGCGTCCATCGCGCCGTGGCGGCGGGCGAGGCGCGCATCGTCGTGGCGGCGCGCTCCGGGCTGTTCCTGCCGTGGCGCGATCTGGGGCTGATCGTCGTCGATGAAGAGCACGAGAGCGCCTACAAGCAGGAAGGCGGCGTGCCCTATCACGGCCGCGACATGGCGGTGGTGCTGGCCAGCCTCGGCCGCTTTCCGGTCATCCTGTCCTCCGCCACCCCGTCGCTGGAAAGCCTGACCAACGTGGAACGCGGCAAGTATGACCACGTGACCTTGCGCGAACGCCACGGGGCGGCCGGTCTGCCCGCCGTGCGCCTGCTCGATCTGCGCCGCGCGCCGCCGGAACCGGGCGGCTGG
>DRPD01000218.1 GCA_011374735.1 Thermopetrobacter sp. | reverse complement strand
CTGTTTCGTGCAAGGTGTATCGACGCGGAGATGGGGAGAACAGGGCCATGCATTACCTGATCATCGGGGCGGGGCCGGCCGGGGTGCGGGCGGCGGAGGCGTTGCGGCGGCTCGATCCGTCCTGTGAGGGGACGCTGATCGACGGCGAGGGCGAAGCGCCCTACTCGCGCATGGCCATCCCCTATCTGCTGGAAGGCCGGATCGGCGAGGAAGGCACGTATCTGCACCGGCGGGGCGATCATTACGACGCGCTGGGCGTGGCGCTGCGGCGCGGGCGGGTGGCGGCGCTCGATGCGGCGGCGAAGACGGTGACGCTGGAAGACGGCCAGTCACTCGCCTACGACCGGCTGCTGGTGGCCACCGGCGCCAGGGCCATCGCGCCGCCGGTGCCGGGGCTGGCGGGCGACCGGGTGCGCCATTGCTGGACGCTGGAGGACGCCCGCGCCATCATGGAACACGCGCAGGAAGGCGCGGAGGTGGTGCTGATGGGGGCCGGGTTCATCGGCTGCATCATTCTCGAATCGCTCGTGAAGCGCGGGGTGAAGCTCACCGTCATCGAGGTGCAGGACAGGATGGTGCCGCGCATGCTGGACGAGACGGCGGGCGGCATGCTCAAGCGCTGGTGCGAGGAAAAGGGCGTCACCGTGATGACCTCCACCGCCGTGGAGGAAGTGGGCGAAGCGGGCGGTCGGCTGGCCATCAAGACCTCCAATGGCGAGGAGCTCACCGCCGATCTTTTGGTGGTGGCGGCCGGGGTGAGCCCGAACATCGGGTTCATGGACGGCAGCGGCGTGGAGAAACGCGCCGGGCTGGTGGTCAACGCGCGCATGGAAACCTCGCTGCCGGACGTGTGGGCGGCCGGTGATTGCGCGGAAGGCTGCGACTTCTCCAGCGGCGATCTGAGCACGCTGGCCATTCAGCCGGTGGCGGTGGAGCAGGCGGTGATCGCAGCGAAAAACATGGCCGGGATGACGGCCGAATATCACTGCGCGCTGCCGATGAACGTGCTCGACACGCTGGGGCTGATCACCACCTCGTTCGGGGCGCCGGAGGGGGTGGGCGGCGACGCCGTGCGGCGCACCGACGAGACCGGCTGGCGCTACATCCGGCTGGAGTTCGCCGATGACCGGCTGGTCGGGGCGCAAGCCGCGGGGCACGTGCAGATGGTGGGGGTCTTGCGCGGGCTGATCCAGAGCGGCCGGCCGCTGGGGCGCTGGAAAGACGTGCTGCTCAAGCAGCCGGAGCGCATCGCGGAAGCGTGGGTGGACACCGCCTGCGGCTTGGCGTGATCATGGCCCCATGCGCATCACCCTGAAACTGTTCGCCACCCTGGCGCGCTATCTGCCGGCCGGCGCGGGGCGCAACGTCACCGAGATCGACATCGCCGAAGACACCAGCATCGGGCGGGTGCTGGACGACCTGGGGGTGCCGCGCGAAGAAGTGCACCTGGCTCTCGTCGATGGCGTCTACGTGGCCCCGGAGGAGCTGGATTCAACGCCATTGAAACCCGGCCAGGCGCTGGCCGTGTGGCCGCCGGTGGCCGGCGGGTGAACGGCCCCCCGCGCCATGGCCAAGTCTTCACCAGGGGGCCAACGACAACCATCAGGGAGGATGTGCCATGACACGCGCGCAATGGAGCGCCTTTTTCGGCTGGATGACGGTGCTCAACATCGGGCTCCTGCTGCTGGCATGGCTGTTCGTGTGGCTGCTGGGACCGTGGGGCGCGGAACTGGCACAGCGGCTGCTGTCCGTGCCGCCGGCGACGATGCAGGACATCTATGTGCGCTGGCTGGCGATGTATGAGCTGTTCATCTACGCGTTCAATCTCGTGCCGTGGCTGGCGCTGAAGCTGGTGCGCCCGGCCTGAATTGTCCGGCCGGCGGGTGAAGGCGTCGATCGACAAATGCATGAGCATCTCCGCCGCCGAACTGGCGCGGGGCCTTGAGCGGCTGGGCGGCGTCATGGAGGCGGATGGGCGCTGGCGCGTCGGCGCGGTGGTGGTGACGGCGCGGCGGCTCGACGATCTGGCGCTTGGCCGCCTCGCCCTGCCGCGATATGCCGTGCGGCTCGATCTTTCCGCCCTGCCCGCTCCTGAGCGGCCCGCCTTCGTGGCGCGCTTCGACGCCGTGTTCCACCGTGGCGGCGGCTGAGCCTGCCCTACCCGCCGCCCGGCGACAGCAGCCAGCGCAGCAGCAGCGCCAGCAGCCCGACGGCGGCCACACCGGCCAGCCACAGCGCGACGAACCACAGCAGGCGGCGCCATAGCGGCCGGCGCTCAGTGGTATCCTTCATCCTCGCGCACCTTGCCGCGGAACACCCAGTAGGCATAGGCCGTATAGGCCAGGATCAGCGGCAACAGCACCACCGTGCCGAT
>DRPD01000217.1 GCA_011374735.1 Thermopetrobacter sp. | reverse complement strand
GGCCGCCGATCAGGGCGCGCACCGCACCGTCTGGCGCCATGGACAGCAGCGCTCCCTGCCCCACCCGCAGGCGGCGGCCATGGGCCTTCAGCGCGCGGCGCAAGAGGCGCTCGGCACGGCGTTGCAGATCGCGGTCGATGGTGGTTTCCACCACCAGCGATTCCCTGAACTCGCCGATCAGGTCGGGCAACTGCTCCAGCACCCAATCAACCACGTAGTTGGTGGCCGGCAGCTCGCCGCGCGCCGCCGTTGCCCGCCGGCCCACATGGCGCAAGGCGGTGGCGGCCTGGGCACGGGTGATGTAGCCGGCCTCGACCATGGCCTTGAGCACGACGCGGGCGCGGGCCAGCGCCCTCTCGCGGTGGCGCACCGGGTTGTAGCGGCTGGGCGCCTTCAGCACGCCGGCCAGCACCGCCGCCTCGCCGATGGTGACATCGCGGGCCGATTTGCCGAAGAAACGCCGCGCCGCCCGCTCCACGCCCCAGGCGCCGGCGCCGAAATAGACCCGGTTGAGATAGAGCTGGAGGATTTCGTTCTTGGTGAAGCGCCATTCCAGCCACCAGGCGAGCAGCAGTTCCTGGATCTTGCGCTTGTAGGTGCGCTCGTGCTTCAGGAACAGGTTCTTGGCCAGCTGCTGGGTCAGGGTGGAGCCGCCCTGCACGATGCGCCCGGCGCGCAGATTGGTCAGCATGGCGCGGGCCAGGCCGATGACGTCCACCCCCCAATGATGGTAGAAGCGGCGATCCTCGATGGCGACGACGGCCAGCGGCAGATGGCGCGGCAGCTCGTCGATGCGGGCTTCATCGCCGAAGAAGGCGCCGCGTTCGGCCAGCACCCGGCCGTCGCGGGCGATCAGCATGAGGCCCGGTTCGCGCTCGGGGATCTTGAACAGCCCCTGATTGCCCTGCAAGGTGTAGAACAGATAGCCCAGCCAGGCGGTGCCCAGCACGATGACCCAGAACAGGCCGCTGAGCACCCCCATGAACAGCCGCGCGCGCCAGGAACGGCGCCGGGCGCGCGTCGCGGGTTCCTTGCCGCGCCGCCTCATCGCCGCTCCCGCCGCCGGCCGTTCTCCGGCTCGATGCTGACGCGGTCATCCATTGTAGCGGCGGAACACCAGGGAACAATTCGTGCCGCCGAAACCGAAGGAATTGGACAGCACGGTGTCGATGCGGGCGTTATCGATGCGTTCGCGGACGATGGGAATGTCGGCGAATTCGGGATCGAGATCGTCGATGTTGGCGGATTCGCAGATGAAATCGTGGCGCATCATGAGGATGGAATAGATGGCCTCGTGCACCCCGGCGGCGCCCAGCGAATGGCCGGTCAGCGACTTGGTGGCGGACAGCTTCGGGATGTCGTCACCGAACACCTCGCGCAGGGCCTGGGCCTCCTTGACGTCGCCGATCGGCGTGGCGGTGGCGTGGGGGTTGATGTAGTCGATGGGCCCATCGACGGTGGCCAGCGCCTGTTTCATGCAGCGCACCGCGCCCTCGCCGGAGGGCTGCACCATGTCGAAGCCGTCGGACGTGGCGCCATAACCGATCAGCTCGCAGTAGATTTTCGCGCCGCGCGCCCTGGCGTGCTCCAGCTCCTCCAGCACCAGCATGCCGCCGCCACCGGCGATGACGAAGCCGTCGCGATCCCTGTCGAAGGCGCGCGAGGCCTTTTCGGGACTGTCGTTGAACTTCGCGGACATGGCGCCCATGGCGTCGAAGATCACGGACAGCAGCCAGTCCAGCTCCTCGCCGCCGCCGGCGAACACGATGTCCTGCTTGCCCCACTGGATCATCTCCGCCGCGTTGCCGATGCAATGGGCGGAAGTGGAACAGGCGGAGGTGATGGAATAATTGACACCCTTGATGCCGAAGAAAGTGGACAGGGTGGCCGACGCGGTGGAGCTCATGGCCTTGGGCACCACGAAGGGGCCGACGCGCTTCGGGCCTTTGTCGCGGGCGATGTCGGCGGCGTTGACGATGGCATGGGTGGAGGGGCCGCCGGTGCCGACGATGAGGCCGGTGCGCTCGTCGCTGACGTCCGATTCATCCAAGCCGGCATCGGCGATGGCCTGTTGCATGGCGATATAGGCCCAGCCGGCGCCGTCGCCCATGAAGCGCATCTTGCGCCGGTCGATCACCGCGGCCGGTTTCAGGCGTGGTTCGCCGTGCACCTGGGAGCGGAAGCCGCGCGCGGCGTAATCCGGCGCGAAGACGATGCCGGAGCGGCCCTGGCGCAGGGATTGCGTGACTTCCCCGGCGTTGTCGCCGATGCTCGACACGATTCCCAATCCGGTGACGACGACACGTCTCATGGCTGACTCCTGGCCCGGCTCGTTCTCGCGGGTTCCGCCGTCACCTCATCTCTTCCGGCTTGAACAGGCCGACCCGCAGGTCCTTGGCGGTGTAGATCTGCTTGCCGTCCACCTTCAGCTCGGCATCGGCAATGCCCATGACAAGGCGGCGGGAGATCACTCTCTTGGGCTGGATGATGTATTCCACCAGCTTGGCGTCAGGCAAGACCTGACCGAAGAATTTCACCTCGCCGGAGCCCAGGGCGCGGCCGCGGCCGGGATTGCCCAGCCAGCCCAGATAGAAACCCACCAGCTGCCACATGGCATCCAGGCCCAGGCAACCGGGCATCACCGGATCGTCGTTGAAGTGGCAGGCGAAGAACCACAGATCGGGGTTGATGTCCAGCTCGGCGCGGATCTCCCCCTTGCCGTAAGCGCCGCCCTGGTCGGTGATGCGCGTGATGCGGTCGAACATCAGCATCGGCGGCAGCGGCAACTGGGCGTTGCCGGGGCCGAACATGCGGCCGCGGGCGCAATCGAGAAGTTCCTCGTAGGAATAGCTGTTCCGGCGGGTGGCGGGCTGGGTCGTCATGTGGGAGCGGCCCCCATGTGATTGATGGCTTCTCGCGTTCCGGGCGACATTGGCAAATCGGCCTATCGCTGGCAAGGGCGACTTTGTGGCCGGGGCGCCGCGGCGACGGCATGGAAAAACGCCACCGCTCAGGGGCGAGCGGTGGCGTTCGTTGTCCGGGTGAAGGGCCGGCGCCTCAGCGGGCCTTCTCCATTTCCTTTTCCTTGCGTGGCGGCTGACGCTTTTCCGCCCGCCTGGAGGCGGCGGCCTTGTCATCGCCCTCGCTGGTGGCGGGCTTCCTGACCAGCATGGCGATGTCCTGGCCGTGCAGGAACCTGATGGCGGCCTGCAGCTGGGTGTCCTTTTCCTTCTCCTTCGGCACATAGGCGAGAGAGCCGGATTCCTCCTTCTTTTCCTTGTCATTCTTCAGGTGGCCGCGCAAGCCCGCCTCGCCGCGGGTGCGCAGCTCGTCGGCGCGCGCCTTCAGCTCGGCCGGCAGCTCCTGCTCGACCACGAAATCGGGGGTGATGCCCTTGGCCTGAATGGCGCGGCCGGCCGGGGTGTAGTAGCGGGCCGTGGTCAGGCGGATGGCGCCGCCGCGCGGGCCCAGCGGGATGATGGTCTGCACCGATCCCTTGCCGAAGGAGCGGGTGCCGATGATGGTGGCGCGCTTGTGATCCTGCAAGGCGCCGGCGACGATCTCCGACGCGGAGGCGGAGCCGCCGTTGATCAGCACCACCACCTTCCGCCCCTCGGCCAGGTCGCCGGGGCGGGCGTTGAAGCGCTGCGTCTCCGCGGCGTTGCGGCCACGGGTGGAGACCACCTCGCCGGCCTTCAGGAAGGTGTCGGACACGGCGATGGCCTGATCGAGCAGGCCGCCGGGGTTGTTGCGCAAGTCGATGACGTAGCCTTTCAGCCCGTCGCCCAGCTTGGCGCGGATGGCGGCGATGGCCTTCTCCAGCCCCGGCTGGGTCTGCTCATTGAAGGAGGTGATGCGGATATAGCCGATGTCGCCGCCCTCCACGGACCACTTCACGGAGCGGATGCGGATGACGTCGCGCACGATCCTGACGTCGAACGGCTTCGGCTTGCCCTTGCGCACCACGGTGATGACGATGGGCTCGCCCACCTTGCCGCGCATCTTCTCCACCGCCTGATTGAGGGTCATGCCGCGCACCCGTTCGCCGTCGATCTTCACGATCAGGTCGCCGGCCAGGATGCCGGCGCGGGCGGCCGGCGTGTCGTCGATGGGCGAAACCACCTTGACGACCCCGTTCTCCATGGTCACCTCGATGCCCAGGCCGCCGAATTCGCCGCGCGTCTGCACCTGCATGTTGCGGAAATTCTTGGGGTTGAGATAGCTGGAGTGGGGATCCAGCGACTGCAACATGCCGTTGATGGCGGCCTCGATGAGCTTCTCGCTGTCGGGCTCCACCACGTAATCGCTGCGCACCCGGTCGAACACGTCGCCGAACAGATCGAGCTGCCGATAGATCTTCATGCGGTCTTCGGCGGCGTTGGCGCCGACGAGGGCCTGATAGGCCGCGACGCCCAGCACGGCGCCCAGCGTCAACATGAACACGGAACGAAAGAACCCAGCGCGTTTCATGACAGAGATTTCACTCCTGTGGGATTTGACGGGCCTGCCGGCCGGCCCCCAGCCACCAGCCGGCCGAGTCCACCGGCTTGCCCTTGTGGCGCAGTTCAATATAGAGCACCGGCCGCTCGTTATCCATGCGTTCGGCGATCACGGTTGCCGGAGCGGGCCGGGCGCCCATTTCGCCCAGCGGCTCGCCGGCCCGCACCCGTTGGCCGGCCTGCACCACCGCCTTGCGCAATCCGGCCAGCAATATACGATAGCCGTCACCGGCATCCAAGATCAAAAGCAGCCCATAGGAACGGAAGGGGCGGGCCAGTTCCACCCGGGCAGCGGCCGGGGCGATGACCGTGGCGCCGGGCAGGGTGCGCACATACACGCCCCTGGCCCGGCGGCCCAACGGCAGGCGATCACCGAAGCTGGCCAGCACGCGGCCCTGGGCCGGCCACGGCAGGCGGCCCTTCAGCCCGGCCAGCGGCCGGGGCGGCGGCTGTGGCGGCGGCGCGGCGTTCTTTTTTTCCTCCCGTGCCGCCTGGCGGCGCGCCGCCTCGGCGCGGCGGGCGGCCTCGCGGCGCAAGGCGGCCAGCAACTGCTCCAGGGTGCGGGCCCGCTCGGTCAGCCGGGCGAGACGCCGCGCCTCCTCGGCCAGCCGCTCCTCGGTCTGATCCAGCAAGGCGCGCTTGCGGGCCAGCAGCGTCCGCATGTCGGCGCCCAGGGCTTGCAGGCGGGCGATGTTGCGGCGCTTGCGCCGCTGTTCGGCGCGCAGGCGGCGGCGGGTGGCGGCCAAGGTGCGCAAGGTGGCGCGCAGCGCCCTGACCTCACGCTCC
>DRPD01000216.1 GCA_011374735.1 Thermopetrobacter sp. | reverse complement strand
TGGACGACGAGCAGATCGTCGAGGAGGCGCGCCGGCTGGTGGAGAACGAGGGCATCGTGTTCCTGGACGAGATCGACAAGATCTGCGCGCGCGCCGAAGCGGGTGTGCGCGGCGGCGACGTGTCGCGCGAAGGGGTGCAGCGCGATCTGCTGCCGCTCATCGAGGGCACCACCGTGAGCACCCGCCACGGCCCGGTGAAGACCGACCACATCCTGTTCATCGCCTCCGGCGCGTTCCATGTCGCCAGCCCCTCCGACCTGCTGCCGGAGCTGCAGGGCCGCCTGCCCATCCGCGTGGAGCTGGCGGCGCTGACGGAGGAGGACTTCAAGCGCATCCTCACCGAGCCGGATGCGGCGCTGACGAAGCAATACACGGCGCTGATGGCCACCGAAGGGGTGACGCTCAGCTTCGCCGAGGACGGCATCGCCGCCATCGCGTCGCTGTCGGCGCGGATCAACGAGACGGTGGAGAACATCGGCGCGCGCCGCCTGCAGACGGTGCTGGAGAAGGTGCTGGAGGAAGTGAGCTTCAACGCCCCCGATGCCGCCGGGGCCACCATCACCATCGACAGGAAGTATGTCGAAGACCGCATCGGCGATCTGGCCCGCGACAGCGACCTCAGCCGCTACATCCTGTGATGATCTTCGGGCAAGACCTGCGTAAAGGTCGACCGGCGCAAGGCGATCCTCGGCCCCCGCCCCATCCCTGCCGTGAAAAGTTGGGACGGGGCGGTGGGGGGTTCCGGTGTCTTGATGACGGGGGAATGCCGCCTTGTCAGGTGTGGGCGAGGATCATTCCACGATCTTCATCCGTCCCGACATGCGGTTGACCTTCAGACGCATGATGACCTCTCCTTTCGGGGAGACGACATCCGCCGTGGCCTTCTTCTCGTTCACGGTTTTCACGTTGCGGGCCGACAGCCTGGACAGTCCCATCATGGACAGGTGACCGTCGATGACGCGGCGCACATCGTCTGCCGAGAGGGGTTTGGCGCGTTGCATCATGTTGCCCATCATCATGGCCCGCATGCGCTTCATCATGCCACCCATCATCATGCCCCGCATGCCGCCCATGCCGGACATCCCGCCCATGCCGCCTTGCTGGCCGGATCGATCCATTCCTCCCTTGCCCTTCCGGCCTTGCATCTTGCCCATCTGCTCACGCATCTGCTGCATCTGCGGTTTCTTCATGGTCATGCCATCGTCGCCGGACTGGGCATGTGCCGCCGGAACGGCCAGCATGGCCACCATGCACAGGGTCACCACTTTTCCGCCAATCGCCTGCATGATTCCTCTCCCTGATTCATACCCGAGCTGCGCTGACTGATGCATGATACAGCCGGAAATACCTGGGCATGCTTCACGACCTGATCACCGCCCATTCACAAAGTGGTCAAGGCGAAGGCGAGAGGGCGGCGTCATCGCGGTCGGAAGGGGAGGGGGCGCTCATTCGGCCGCTTCGGCACCGGCCCTGTCGGCATGCGTGATGCGCATGTTCAGCAACAGCCCGGTCACCAGCGTCACCCCTTGCGCGAGGAGGGTTTCCAGATAGGGATACAGGCCCAGCGCCTTCACCTTCGGCAGGCCGGCCAGCGCCGTTTCGCCGATCCATCCCGCCTCCTGCAATTCATGCACGCCCCGTCCGGCATAGATCACCGCCAGCGCCAGCAGCGACCACGCGGTGATGGTGAAGAAGGCGCGCATCGGCAACCGCAGCCCGAAATGACGCACCGCGATGAAGGCGGCCAGCAGGATGACGGCGGCCAGCGCCCCGCCGCCGGCCACGGCCGGCCAGGCGGCGGCCTGCCCCGCCAGCATGGCGAACAGGAACAGCACCGTCTCCGCCCCTTCGCGGAAGATGGCCAGAAAGCCCACCGTGAACAGGGCGGCCATGCCGCGCCCGGAAAAGGCCCGCCGCGCCCTGTCCTGCAATTGCGCCTTCCAGCGCCCGGCCTCGCGCTGGCCCAGCAGCCACGAGGAGACGAACAGCAGCACGCCGGCGGCCAGCAGCAGGGTGACGCCTTCCACCAGTTCGGCGGTTTCCTCCGCGCCGGCCAGCCAGCGCGCCAGTGCCAGCCCGGCCACGACGGAGGTGGCCAGCCCGATCCCCGCCCCGGCCATCAGGGCGCGGTAGGCGGCCGCCGGGGCGCGCATGTTGACGAGCACCACCCACAAGGCGGCGATGATGAGCATGGCCTCCGCCCCCTCGCGCAGGAAGATGACGAGACTTTCGGTGAACGGCGCGGCGCTGAACGGCATCGGACTCCTCACGACAGGTTGCTGATCGATGCCGCCAACATAAAGCAACTGAAAATCATTCGCAAGTGAGAACATTTGTATATTTCATGGTGCGCCGGGCGGCCCCGGCACCGGACATGATGGCCGGACATGGGGATCGATCAGCGACCGGCCGCGGCGCGCCGCTGGCGGGCCCGCTCGCGTGCCGCGATGAACACCCCGGCGGCGATCACCAGCGCCGCGCCGCTCAGCGTCATCACGTCCGGCACGTCGCCGAACACCAGCCAGCCGATGACGATCATCCACACGATCTGGGTATAGATGAACGGCGCCAGCTGCGCCGCGTCGGCCCGCCGGTAGGCTTCGATCAGCAGCAGATGGGCGAGGGTGCCCAGCGCCCCCATGGCGATGAGCGGCCACCATTGCCAGTTTTCTTGCGGCCAGACGGGAATGAACGCCGCCAGCGGCAGCGACAGCAGCGCCGCCCCGGCGGAGGAGAGAAACAGCGAGCTGACCGCGTCGTCATGGCCGCCGACGCGCCGGGTCAGCAGCTGATACAGCGCGAAGGAAAGCGCCGCCGCCAGTGCGAACAGCATGGCCGGCTGAAAATCCGGCGTGCCGGGGCGCAGCACGATCAGCACGCCGAGGAAACCGGCCACCACCGCCGCCCAGCGCGCCGGGCCGACCTTCTCGCCCAGCAGCAGATGCGACAGCGCCGCCACCCACAACGGCGCGGAGAACAGGATCGCCGAGGTGGTCACCAGCGGCAGCCGCCGCAACGCCAGCACCACGAACAGGGTGGAGACGGTCATCAGCAGGCCGCGCAACAATTGCAGCCAGGGGTGGGCGGTGCGCCACAGCGCGGCGCGCCGTTTGGCATACCCGAACACCAGCGCGAACAGCGTCCCGGTCACATAGCGCCACAGCACGATGGCGATCACCGGCAGGAAGGCCGTCATGTATTTCGACATGGAGTCGAGCCCGGCCAGCAGGCCGAAGGCGAGCACCACCAGGATCATGCCGGACAGCGGCGTATGGTGGCTGGAGCTGGTCATGGACACGCAAAACCTTGCGACGGGGAGCGCAACGGGAGTGGATGCAGCCTTTCGCCGGGCCGGGCAAATGTCTATACAGCTTATGGATCATTCATGCACGAGGAAACAGGGAGGAAGACCTATCATGTTGCGCAAACTCGTTGCCGCCGGGGCGCTGCTGGCGGCCTCCGCCACCGCGACGCTGGCCGAAGAGGTGAAGATCGGCTTCGTCACCACGCTGACCACGCCGGCCGCGGTGATCGGCCGCGACATGCTGGACGCGGCGAAGCTGGCCGTGAAGCACATGGGCGGCAAGATGGCCGGGCTGGACGTGAAGCTGATCGTCGAGGACGACGGCTTCCGCCCCGACATCGGGCGCCAGAAGACGCTGAAGCTGGCCACGCGGGACAAGGTCAGGTTCCTCACCGGCTACATCTGGAGCCACGTGCTGATGGCGTCGCGCAAGCCGGCCTTGGATTCCGGTGCCTTCCTGATCTCCGCCAACGCCGGCCCGGCGCCGCTGGCCGGCAAGCTGTGCCACGAGAATTTCTTCTCCACCTCCTGGCAGAACGATCAGGTGCCCATGGCGCTGGGCGAGGTGCTGAACAGGAAGGGCATCAAGAGCCTGTATGTGATCGTGCCCAACTACACCGCCGGCAAGAACATCATGGCCGGCGTGCTGCGCACCTTCAGGGGCGAGGTCAAGGGCCGCGACCTCACCAAGTGGGGCAAGGACGCGCAGCTGGACTTCTCCGCCGAGCTGGCCAAGGCCGCCGCATCGGGCGCCGAGGCCCTGTTCGCCTTCTATCCCGGCAAGGCCGGCGGCGCGTTCCTGAAGCAGTTCAACCAGTCCGGGCTGGCCAAGAAGATGAAGCTGTTCACGGTGTTCACCGTGGACGCCATTTCGCTGCCCAAGTTCAGCAAAGGCGGCATCGACGTGCGGGGCCATCGCTCCACCATGTTCTGGAGCCAGGATCTGGACAATCCGGTGAACAGGCGCTTCGTCGCCGATTTCCGCAAGGAATACGGCCGCGATCCGTCGTTCTACGCCGCCCAGGCCTATGACGCCATCAACCTCATCCGCGCCGGCGTGGAAGGCGCGAAGGGCGACCTGACCAACACCGCGGCCATCCGCGCCGCCATGCTCAAGGCCGACTTCGGCTCCGTGCGCGGCGCCTTCCGCTATGGCCGCAATCACTTCCCCGTGCAGGACTTCTATCTGCGCGAGGTGGTGGAAGGCCAAAACGGCAAGTGGACGTTCAAGGTGGTGGAGAAGATCTACGACGACCATCAGGACCCCTACGCCGCCCAATGCGCGCTGAAGTGAGGCCGCCGGCATGGACGCCACGCTGATCGCCAGCCAGCTGGTCAACGGCCTGCAACTGGGGCTGTTGCTGTTTCTGGTGGCGGCGGGGCTGACGTTGACGCTGGGCGTGCTCGACTACGTCAACCTGGCCCACGGCGCTTTCTACATGCTGGGCGCGTTCTTCTCCGCCTCGCTGCTGGAGCTGACCGGCGACTGGCCGCTGTCGGTGCTGCTGGCGCTGCCGCTTCTCGGGCTGACCGGGCTCATCACGGAGCGCCTCGTGGCCCGCCCGCTGTATGGCAAAAGCCATCTGGCCCAGGTGCTGGCCAGCTTCGGGCTGCTGCTGGTGATCGGCGCGCTGGCCATGCTGATCTGGGGGGCGGAGGGCCGCGCCATCGCCCTGCCGCACGCCTTGCGCGGCCAGGCGCGCCTGTTCGGCGTTGTGCTGCCCGTCTATCGGCTGGTCATCATCGCCGCGGCGCTGGCGGTGGCGGCATTGCTGTATGTGCTGCTGCATCACAGCCGCTTCGGGGTGCGGGTGCGCGCCGCCGCCGCCAACCCGCGGGTGGCGCAGGCGCTGGGCATCGACACCCACCGCCTGCACGCCATGCTGTTCGCGCTGGGGGCGATGCTGGCCGGGCTGGCCGGGGCGCTGATCGCGCCGATCACCGAGGCCTCGCTGGCCATGGGCGCGCAGGTCATCATCATCGCCTTCGTCATCATCGTCATCGGCGGCATCGGTTCTTTGCGCGGGGCGTTCGTGGCGGCGTTGCTGGCCGGTCTCATCGACACCTTCGGGCGCGCTTTCCTCGATACCCTGCTGGCCCGCGTGTTGCCGCTGGAAGCGGCGGAGACGGCCGCCCCGGCCCTTTCGGCCATGAGCATCTACATCCTCATGGCGCTGGTGCTGATCGCCCGCCCGCGGGGCCTGTTCCCGCCTCCGGCCCGCGGGGGCGCGGCATGAGGAACTGGCGGGCGGGGCTGGAAATCGCGCTGCTGGCGGCGCTGGCGGCCATGCCCGTCATCGCCACCGTCACCGCCCAGCCGTTCTGGCTCGATGTCGCCACCCGGCTGGCCATTCTGGCCCTGGCCGCGGCCGGGCTGAACATCATCCTCGGCCTCGGCGGCCTGGTGTCGTTCGGCCACGCGGCGTTCTATGCCATCGGCGCCTACGCGGTGGCCATCCCGGCCCATCACGCGCTGTATGGCGGGGCCGATTGGCTGGCCTCTTCCAATGGCCTGTTCCACGTCGCGCTGGCCGTCGCCGCCGGGGCGCTGTTCGCGCTCGTCACCGGCGCGCTGGCGCTGCGCACGAAGGGGCTTCATTTCATCATGATCACCCTGGCCTTCGGCCAGATGGTCTATTTCCTGCTCAACGCGCTGGAGGACTACGGCGGCGATGACGGTCTGCCGGTCGATCAACGCTCCGAACTGCCGCTCATGTCCCTTGACGATCCGTTGCATCTGTTCGGCCTGTCATTCGCCCTGCTGGCGGTGGTGCTGGCGTTCACCTGGCGGCTGAAGAACGCGCCTTTCGGGCTGGCGCTCACCGCTTCGGCGCGCAACGCGCGGCGCATGCGTGCGGCGGGCCTGAACGTGTTCACCGTGCGCCTCGCCGCTTATGTGCTGGCCGGCGCCATCACCGCGCTGGCCGGGGCGCTGGCCGCCGAACACGCCGCCTTCGTCTCTCCGGCCATGGCCGAATGGACGCGCGCCGGCGAGTTGATGTTCATGGTCATCCTGGGCGGCGCGGGCCGCGTCTTGGGGCCGCTCACCGGCGCGGCGGCGTTCGTGGTGCTCGAAGAGCTGCTCTCGTCATGGACGGTGTATTGGCACCTGCCGTTCGGCCTGCTGCTGATCGCCGTGGCGCTCATGCAGGCGCGGAGGGCGGCATGACGGCGCTGCTGCGCACCATCGGGCTGCGCAAGGCCTTCGGCGGCCTGCAGGTGACGGCCGGGGTCGATCTCGACCTGCGCGACGGGGAGATTCACGCCCTCATCGGCCCCAACGGGGCGGGCAAGACGACGCTGATCAACCAGCTGGCCGGCGAGATCGCGCCGGATGGCGGGCGGATCGAATTTCTGGGCCGCGACATCACCCGCCGGCCGGCCCACGCCCGGGCCCGGCTGGGGCTGGCCCGCAGCTTTCAGCGCACCAGCCTGCTGCCGGCCATGACGGTCATGGACAACGCGCTGGCCGCCGCCTTGGCCAACCACGGGCGGCCCTGGGGGGTGTTTCGCGCCGCGCGCCGCGATGCGGTCTTGCGCGCGGCGGCGCAAGCGGCGCTGGAACTGACCGGGCTGGCCGATGCGGCTGCCCGGCCGGTGGCGCAGCTGGCCCACGGCCAGCGCAAGCAGCTCGATCTGGCCCTGGCGCTGATCGGCCAGCCAAAGGTCTTGCTGCTCGATGAACCGACGGCGGGCTTGAGCCCGGCCGAAGGGCGCGAGATGGTGGCGCTGCTCGAAAATCTGAAGGGGCGCTGGCCGATGCTGCTGGTGGAGCACGACATGGATGCGGTGTTCGCGCTGGCCGATACGCTCTCGGTGCTGGTGGCCGGCCGCATCGTCGCCACGGGCGCGCCGCAGGACGTGCGCGCCGATGCGCGGGCGCAAGCCGCCTATTTCGGAGATGAAATCAATGCTTGAGGTGAAGGGCATCGAGGCGGGCTATGGCACCGCGCAGGTGCTGTTCGGCGTCGATCTGGCCATCGGCGCGGGTGAGGCCGTCTCGCTGCTGGGCCGCAATGGCATGGGCAAGACGACGACGGTGAACACCATCTTCGGCCTGCTGAGGGCGCGCGCCGGCTCCATCGTCTTCGATGGTGCGGACATCACCGGTTGGCCGCCCCACCGGCGGGCCCGGGCCGGGCTGGCCCTGGCGCCGGAGGGGCGGCAGGTGTTCGCCACCATGACGGTGCGCGAGAATCTGTTGGCCGTGGCCCGCTCCGGCGGCTGGACGATACGGCGCGTGCATGACCTGTTCCCGGAGCTGGCGCAGCGGGCGGATGTCTCCGCGGCGGTGCTCTCCGGCGGCGAACAGCAGATGCTGGCCATCGCCCGCGCCCTGATGACCAACCCGCGACTGCTGGTGCTGGACGAGGCCACGGAGGGGCTGGCCCCGCAGGTGCGCCGGCGCATCTGGCGGGCCCTGCGCGACGTGCGCGCCGAAGGGGTGGCGATGCTCATCATCGACAAGAACATCGCCGACCTGACCCGCGTCTGCGATCGTCACTACATGCTGGTGAAGGGCCACATCGTGTGGGCGGGAACATCGGCGGCGCTGACGGCGGCCGAAGACGCGCGCCGCCGCCATCTTGGCCTATAGGGAAGAGAGCAATGAAAAACGCCGGCGGAGGCGTCCCGCCGGCGTTTCCCGTGTCCCGTGGGCGTCTGGCGCGCCTCAGCCGCCCGCTTCCAGATTGGCCGCCGCGAATTCCCAGTTCGCCAGGTGGTCGACGAACACCTCCAGGAACTTCGGGCGCAGATTGCGGTAATCGATGTAGTAGGCGTGCTCCCACACGTCGCACGCGATGATCGGCGTCGCGCCATGCACATAGGGGTTCTCGGCGTTCGGCGTCTTCATGATCTGAAGCTTGCCGTCCTTCAGCGCCAGCCACGCCCAGCCGGAGCCGAACTGGGTGATGCCGGCGTTGATGAACTCCTCGCGGAACTTGTCGAAGCCGCCGAAGGCGTCGTTGATCGCCGCCTCCAGATTGCCCGGCATCTTCGCCCCGCCGCCGTCCGGCGTCAGGCCGTTGAAGAAGAAGGTGTGGTTGAACACCTGCGCGGCGTTGTTGAACAGCCCCGGATTGGCCCCGAAGGATTCCTTGATGATGGTGATCTCGTCCTTGTCCTCAAGCCCGGAGCCGGCCAGCAGCTTGTTGGCGTTGGTGACATAGGCCGCGTGGTGCTTGTCGTGGTGATACTCCAGCGTCTCCGCCGACATGTGCGGCTGCAGCGCGTCATGGGCGTAGGGCAGATCGGGCAAAGTGAATTCGAAAGCCATGTTCAGGCGTCTCCCTTGCAACGTTGTCGCTTCGATGAATGAAGATATGGGTGAATGTGCCGCCGCCACACTAGACAACGGCCGCTGGTGGCGCAACGAAAACGGTTCCGCCAGATGGAACGCAACTCAGCCCGCCAGCACCCGTTGCGGCGGGAACACCAGCCGCGCCGTGGTGCCGCGGCCGGGCCGGCTGGAAAGCTCCAGCCGCGCGTGGTTGGCCTCCGCCAGCGCCTTGGCCAGCGGCAGGCCGAGGCCGGAGCCGGGTCGCTCGCGCCCGTCCTTGCCGCGCACCCGGGCGAACGGCTGAAGCGCCTTTTTCAGCTCTTCCTTGCTCATGCCGATGCCGGAATCGGTCACCGCCACCTCCATCTCGCCGTTGCGCGTCAGCTTCACCGACAGCATCACCTGGCCGCCCGGGTCGGTGAATTTCACGGCGTTGGACAGCAGGTTGATCAGGATTTGCTTGCAGGCCCGTTCATCGGCCACCACCGGCGGCAGGCCGTCGGGGATGGAACGGCGCAGGATCACCCGCGCCGCCGCCGCCTGTTCCTCCAGCAGCCCCAGCACGTCTTCGGCCAGCGCCGCCAGATCCACTTCGGTGAATTCCATCTCGAACTTGCCCGCCTCGATGCGCGACAGATCGAGCAGGTCGTTGATCAGCGACAGCAGATGGGCCCCGGAGTCGTAGATGTCCTTCGCATAGCCGCGGTATTTCGCGTTGCCCAGCTTGCCGAACCGTTCATGGCGCATCACGTCGGCGAAGCCGAGAATGGCGTTGAGCGGCGTGCGCATCTCGTGCGAGATGGTGGCCAGCGCCTCCGCCCGCCGCGCCGCGGAACGCTCCGCCTCGTCCTTCGCCCGGCGCAGCTCGCTCTCCGTCTTCTTCCATTGGGTGATGTCGCGCACCACCGCGCACCAGGCGGCCCGCCCGGCCCTTGGCGGCGTATCCGCCCGGCCCATGCGGCCGATGGTCAGAAACAGCGCGATCTCGCCGCCGTTCTTCACCCGCGCCGTCACCTCGCGCCCCTCGTTGTAGATGCGCGGCAGGCTGCTGTCCGAGGCCAGGGCGGCGAGATATTCCTCCACCGCCCGCCGCTGCTCTGCCTCGAACAGCTCCACGAACGGCCGCCCCACCGCATCGGCCGCCGCCAGCCCGAACAGCGATTCCGCGCCGGCCGAGAACGACAGGATTTCGCCGCCCCGGTTGAGCGTGATGATGCCGTCCGTGGCGGTGTCGAGAATGGCCCGCAGTTCGTCGTCCAGCGGCGTCTCCTGCAGCGTCGGGCGCGCGCCCGTCTCCTCCACCATGCGCCGCAGGCGGCTCTTCGACGTCTCCTCGCCGCCGCGCCGTCCGGCCAGCCTCACCACTTGCGCCGTGGCGCGTTCCGCCGCCGCATCGGGCGCACCGGGGGTGGAGCGGGAGCCGCCATCCTCCGTCGCCTCGTCCTCCGTCTCCGGCCCCCCGTCATCGGCCGCCAGCAGCGTCGATTGCACCACCGCCCCTTCGCGCCAGGGAAACACGTCGCGCTTCAACACGAAGCGCCGCCGCGCGCCGTCCGCGGTGGCGAGACGGATGACATCGCCATCCGCCGCCGCCATCAACTGGTTCGCCAGATCGCCCCAGGCGTCATCGGCTTCCCCATGCCCGAACGTGTGGCGCGCCGCCGTGTTGGCGTAGAGAAACTGCCCGGCCCGATGCAGCACGATGGGATCGGGGCGATGATCGAGCACGTCGCGCACCAGCGCCGGCACCTCCGGGCGCGGCGGCGGGGGATCGGTGGGGCGTGTCTCCTCTTTTCCGTCCGATTGCGCCGCCACGTCGGCACTATCTTTCTGCTTCAGAAAGACCACGCCGGCCTCGTCACCCGCCTCATCGGCATCGGCGGGCCGTTCCTCCGTCGCGGCGGGCGGTGGCGGGGTCTTCCGGGCCTCGGCGATCTCGCGCGCCGCGTCTTCCACCGATTGCTTCAACGAGCGGATGCGGGACAGCAGATCGGCCCGCCCGGCCTCTTCCGGCGCCGCGCCCGGCGCCCCGCCGGCCGGCGCCGGCCAGCCGCCCTGTCGGCGCAATGCCTCTTCCAGCCGCCTGCGGTCGCTGACGTCTTCCAGCAACAGCGCGAACAGATCGCCATCGCCCCCCGCATCGCGCAACGGCCGCGCCGTGATGCGCAGCATGCGGCGGCCATGCCGGGTTGGCGCGCGCCGCGTCTTCGCCGCCAGCCCGCGCCGCGCCGCCTCATCGAGAAAGGCGCGCCAGCCCGCCTTGTCTCCGAACAGGCGGGCCGGATCGGCCAGCGCCGCCGCCTCGATCATCTCCCGCGCCGCCGCGTTGGCGTGCAGCAGCGTGCCTTCGGCGTCCACCATCAGCACCGCCAGCGGCATCACCTCCAGCGTCTCGCGAAACAGGTCAGGCCGCCCCACCGCGCTCTCGCGCCGCCCCACCACCAGCAGGCCCGGCCGGCCATCCGGCAGGGCGTGGGCGAACACGTCTAGCTCCACGTCATCGCCGTTGAAGGCGAGCGTCACCCGCGGCGGGTCGCCATCTCGCACGTCATCCGCGGCTTCGGCCAGCTTCTCCACCATCGGGTCGCGCGGCGCGAACGGGCGGTCGATCAGCTCCAGCAGGCTGTCCTCGCCGAACAGCGCCAGCGCCGCCCGATTGGCCCACGCCAGCCGCCGCCGCTCGCCGTCCCACAACCAGGCCGGCCGTGGCGCATGGCGCAGGCTCTCCGGTGTCGGCATGGTCGGCATCATCCGGATCCTGGGTTCCCCGCTTGACATAAAGACCACCCGGCGCCGCCGCCATCGCCGGCTCATCCGGATCACGCCTCAGTTTGGCAAAAAGTTAACGAAAGCTCAACATGCTGTCACGCGCCGGGACGGGCGGCATGGCCGCGGGCGCGAATTATCACTTGAAAACGGCGCGGCGCGGTCATAATTTGCGCCCGACGCGAGATGCCATGCAGCTGTAGCTCAGTTGGTTAGAGCACCAGATTGTGGATCTGGGGGTCGGTGGTTCGAGTCCACCCAGCTGTACCATCACCTCTTTCCCCGCCGGCCACGCCACGGTCTTTCTCGTTCCAATCGCGCATTGCCAGGCGCTGGCGATGATGCTGAGATGGCACGGGCCTGGGGGCTGGCGCGGCAGCGAAGGGGAAGCGAGATGAGCGGCATCGACGAACACGACCTGGAGGTCATGCGCCGCAGCCCTCTGTTCTCGCGGCTTTCCGCAGACCAGGCGCGGACCCTGGTCAGCCCCTCCACTCCCCGCGCCTATGCCAAGGGCACGGTGCTGTTCCAGCAAGGCGACGCGGCCGACTGCTTCTATGTGGTGCTCGACGGCGTGGTCAAGATCGCCCGCCACCTGCCCGACGGTGACGAGGTGGTCATCGGCGTCGTCGGCCCCGGCGCCACGGTGGCCGAGGTCGCCATGTTCATCGGCGGGCGCTATCCGGCCACGGCGGAAATCGTCGCCGACGCCCGCCTGCTGCCGGTGCGGTCGTCGCATTTCCGCGCCGCCTTGCGCGACAACGCCGATCTCGCCATGGGCCTGCTGGCCGCCACGGCGCAGCGCGTGCACGCCCTGGTGCAGGAGCTGGAGCACATCAAGAGCCAGACCAGCGCCCAGCGCGTCGCCGACTTCCTGGTCGGCCTGTGCCCGGGGCTGCAAGGCACCGATGTGGAAATCGAACTGCCTTATGAGAAGGGGCTGATCGCCGCCCGGCTGGGCATGACGCCGGAGAGCTTCTCGCGCGCCCTGCGCCGTCTGCGCCAGCTTGGCGTGCGGATCCGGCGCGATCACGTGTTCATCCCCAGCGTGGAGCTGCTCAATCACTTCGCCATGAGCGGCGAGGACGGCGGGCCGCCCGGCGGCACCTGACCGGCCGGCCCGGCACACGGAGATGAGGCGCGCGAGAAAACGGGCCCGGAGCGCGTCCCGGGCCCGCCGATGTGGTGCGCCTGCCGGCTCAGTAGATGTCGCGGCGGGTGTTGTAGACGTTGAACTTGCCGGTGGCGGTGATGATCTTCGGATCCTTGATCACCGCCTTCAGCTTCAGCGTCTTGTCATCCACCACCACGATGGCCGAGGGCTTGTCCTTCTTGTTCCACACGGAGAACCAGATTTCGTCTCCGGCCTTGTTGAACTCGCCCTGCACCACCCGTTGCTGGCCCGCGCCCAGGTTGGCCCACCTGGCGATCGGCAGCACCTTGTATTGCGGCTCCTCCTTGGCCAGGTCGGCGATGTTGAACACCGCCACGGACCCCGACAGCTCCTTGTCCGGATTGAGCGGCGCGTCCACATACAGGTGCTTCGATTTCGGGTGCGACTTGATGAACAGCGAGCCGCCGCCCAGGCCCTCGATCACCTGCACCTCCTTCCAGGCGTATTGCGGATGCTTCTCCGGATCGGTGCCGATGAACGAGATGTGCTCCGAGCCGATGTGGCTGGTCGCCCACACCGGGCCATACTTCGGGTGAATGATATTGGCGCCGCGGCCCGGATGCGGCTTGATGCCGGAGGTCTTCACTTTCGCCACCAGCCTGTCTTCCTTGGTGTCGATGACGACGATGGTGTTGCGCGCGTTGGCCGCCACCAGGAAGTAGCGCCCGGAGCGGTCGAAGCCGCCGTCATGCAAGAAGCGTTCGGCCGGAATGTCCGTCACCCGCAGGTTGGGCAGCTTCGAATAGTCGATCATCAGCACGTGGCCGGTTTCCTTCACGTTGACGATGAACTCCGGGTGATAGTGCGAGGCGACGATGGAGGCCACCCGCGGTTCCGGGTGGAACTCGCCGCTGTCATAGGTATAGCCGCGGGTGGAGACGATGCGCACGGGCTTCAGGGTCAGCCCGTCCATCACCACGTATTGCGGCGGCCAGTAGGCCCCGGCGATGGCGTATTTGTCCTCCCAGCCTTTCATCTTGGAGGATTCCACCGAGCGCGCCTCCAGCCCGATGCGCACCTTGGCCACCGTCTTCGGCACCTTCATCCACAGGTCGATGAGGTTCACCCAGCCGTCGCGGCCGATGGTGTAGAGATAGCGCCCCGATGACGACAGGCGCGAGATGTGCACCGCGAAGCCGGTGTCGATGGTGGTGATGATCTTCTTCGAGTGCCCGTCGATCAGCGCCACCTTGCCGATGTCGCGCAGCGTCACGGAGAAGATGTTGTCGATGTCGTAATCGTTCATCTTCTTCGTCGGCCGCTTGTCCACCGGCACGATCAGCTGGTAGGTCTTGGTGATCTCCGGCATGCCGAATTCCGGCGGCGGTGGCGGCGGCTGTTGCACGTAGCGCGCCATCAGATCCACCTCTTCCGGCGTCAACTCGCCCGATTCGCCCCAGTTGGGCATGCCGGCCGGCGACCCATACTGGATGAACTGCTTCAGCGTCTCGGTGCCCTCCTTGCGGGTGAACGACGGCTCCAGGTTGGGGCCCGTCGCCCCCTTGCGCAGCACGCCGTGGCAACCGGCGCACAGGTTGAAGAAGATCTTCTTGGCCTTGGCGAATTCCTCCTTGGTCATCTTCGGCGCCGGCGGCAGCTCTTCGGCGCTGGCCGTCAGCGGCCCGGCGGCCAGCGGCACCAACAGCGCCGTGGCCGGCAACAGGGCATACAGGGCTGCTTTCTTCATCATCGGTTCACCTCCAAAGGGTTGACGGTTTGCCGCTTCCCCACGCCGCCAAGCCTAGAGGAAGGCCACCCGCCGGCCTTTGACTTCCATCAAGCATGACCCGTGACACGTGGCCGCGCCGCATAAGGCGCGGGCCTTGACCAGGATCAAGGCGGATGACGCCCGCCGCCTGATAGATGATGCAGACACCGGCCCGCACAGCAATGTCAGGGGAGGGGTGCGCCATGCAGACCAAATCCACCGCACGCAACATCTTCTTCGGCGGCACGGTGTTCTTCTTCGCCGTGTTCGTCGCCCTGGTCGCCCACAGCTACAGCTACATCGTGACCACCTCCACGCCGCCGCTCACCGATTCGGTGGCGCGCGGCAAGCGGGTGTGGGAGGAGAACAGCTGCATCAACTGCCACACGATCCTCGGCGAAGGCGCCTATTACGCGCCGGAGCTGGGCAATGTCTGGAAGCGCTATCTGGCCGACAACGACAACGATCCGAAGGCGGCCCGCGAGGCCATCATCAACTGGATCAGGTCGATGCCGTCGGGCACCGGGGGGCGCCGCCAGATGCCGCATTTCGACCTGACCGACCGGCAGCTGAACGATCTGGTCGATTTCTTCGAATGGACGAGCCGGATCAAGACCCAGAACTGGCCGCCCAACAACGCCGGCTGAGGAGGGAATGGACATGAAATACCAATCGCAGAAGGTGGCGCTGGCCTATTTCGCCGTCGCCATGGCCCTGTTCGCCGTCCAGATCCTGATGGGCGTCATCATGGGCTACGTCTATCTCTATCCCAATTTCCTGGCCGAGATCGTGCCGTTCAACACCCTGCGCATGCTGCACACCAACTCGCTGATCGTGTGGCTGATCACCGGCTTCTTCGGCATCACCTATTACCTGATCCCGGAGGAGGCGGAACGCGAGCTCACCTCCGTGCCGCTGGCGTATCTGCAGCTGGCCATTCTGGTCATCGGCACCGCCGGCGCCGTGCTCACCTATCTGTTCGACCTGTTTCACGGCAACCCGTTTCTCGGCAAGCAGGGCCGCGAGTTCATCGAGCAGCCGGTGTGGGTGCAGGTGGGCATCGTCGTCGCCGCCCTGATCTTCCTCTACAACGTCACCACCACGGTGCTCAGGGGCCGCAAGACGGCGGTGGCCAACGTGTTGCTGCTGGGCTTGTGGGGCATCGCCCTGTTCTTCCTGTTCGCCTTCTACAACCCGGCCAATCTGGCCGTGGACAAGATGTTCTGGTGGTGGATCGTGCATCTGTGGGTGGAAGGCGTCTGGGAGCTGGTCATGGCCGCCGTGCTGGCCTTCCTGATGCTCAAGATCACCGGCGTCGACCGCGAAGTGGTGGAGAAGTGGATCTACGGCCTCGCCGCCCTGGCGCTGTTCACCGGCATTCTCGGCACCGGCCATCATTATTACTGGATCGGCACGCCGGCCTATTGGCAGTGGATCGGTTCCATCTTCTCCGCCATGGAGGTGCTGCCCTTCTTCGCCATGGTGCTGTTCGTCTTCTCCATGGTCTGGAAGGGCCGCCGCGAGCACCCCAATCAGGCCGCCCTGCTGTGGTCGCTGGGCACCGCCGTGCTGGCCTTCTTCGGGGCCGGCGTGTGGGGCTTCCTGCACACCCTGGCGCCGGTCAACTACTACACCCACGGCACCCAGGTGACGATGTCGCACGGCCATCTGGCCTTCTATGGCGCCTACGTCTCGCTCAACCTGGCGTTCATCACCTACGCCATGCCGAAGCTGCTGGGCCGCGAGCCCTTCAACCAGGTGCTGAACATGATCGCCTTCTGGACCGTCTCCGCCGGCATGACCTTCATGACCTTCGCGCTCACCTTCGCCGGCATCGTGCAGACCCATCTGCAACGGGTGCGCGGCGAGGCCTTCATGGACGTGCAGGACGAGCTGACGCTGTTCTACTGGCTGCGCGAAGGGGCGGGCCTGGTGGTGCTGCTGGGCGTCGGGTTGTATCTCTACGCCGTCTTCGTGCCGCGCCAGCGGGAGGTGATCGCCCGCGCCCCCGCCGAATAGCGCCCCGGCGCATGAGCATGACGCTCAACGGCCCGCTTCGGTTCCTGCTGAAGCGGGCCGGCGTTTTCATTTCATCCCCGCCGCGTGGGCGGAAGGCGGCTTACTGGCGCCGCTTGCGGCCGGTGAGCATGGCCCGCACCAGGTTTTCGCCGTGGCTCAGGGAGGCATGGATGACGCCGAGCACATGAAGGGCCGCCAGCACCAGTATGGCATTGGCCAGCGCCTCATGCAGCTCTTCCAGCCATTCCGCGCCCCAGAAGGCGTCCAGCGTCATCATCCAGCCGCTGAGCGCGGTGCCCGCGATGCTCGCCAGCAGCGCCAGGATCATGGCGGCGCCGGCCGGGTTGTGGCCCAGGTGCCGCTCCGCCCGGCCACGCAGGATGCGCCCCAGATAGGCCAGCGTTTCCCGCGGGCCTTTCACGAACTGCGCGAAGCGGGCGTATTCGCTGCCGACGAATCCCCACACGACGCGCACCACCAGCAAGGCGGCGATGCCATAGCCGATCCATTCATGGGCGCGATCCCATTCGTCCCCGGTGATCCAGGCGGCGGCGATACCGCCCGCCAGCGACCAGTGAAAAACGCGCACCAGCGGATCCCAGACCTTCACCTCATCGCACCGCGCCCCGCCCCCGGCCACGCCGGGCCGGGGGACGGCGGCGGACTGACGCAGCGCGCCACTGTCCGGTTGCATGCTCACTTCTCCTTGATCTTCACGATCTTGCCGGAAACGGGATCGAGATAGACCTCCAGGCGCCGGCCATCCTTCATGGCATAGGCTTCGAGGCAGGAATCCTCCACCTTCATCTTGCGCACGTCATAGCCTTGTCCGGTGAGGATTTTCCGCGCCTGCTCCTGTGACATCCACTTGTCCGCGGGCGCGCTGGTGCATTCCGTGGCCAGCGCCGGCGCCGCGGCGGCCAGCATGAGCGCGGTGGTGGAAACGGTCAACATCGTCATCGCCTTCATGATGCTTCTCCTTGCTGTCATCGGGTTGAAACGCGTTGCGTATGCAACATCCGCTTCATGCGGCAACCCGCATGACGAAGTGCTGACGCCCCATGTCATGATTCTGACAGAAACGGCGCCGGCCTGATATTGGTCAAGGAAATGGCCGCCGCCGGTCGGCACGGTGGGACGGGAAGAGACGGATCGGGAGCGGCGGACATGCGACAGGCGATCGAACAGGTGAACACCCCTGACATCCCGTATTACCGGCCCGTCGGCGAGGAGTGCGCCATCTTCGAGCGTGCCTTCCGGCTGAAGCTGCCACTGCTGCTGAAGGGCCCCACGGGCTGCGGCAAGACCCGTTTCGTCGCCCACATGGCGGCGAAGCTGGGCCTGCCCTTGCACACGGTGGCCTGCCACGACGATCTCACCGCCGCCGATCTCACCGGCCGCTACCTGCTGAAGGGCGGCGAGACGGTATGGGCCGACGGCCCGCTCACCGCCGCGGTCAGAAACGGCGGCGTGTGCTATCTCGACGAGGTGGTGGAGGCCAGAAAGGACGTCACCGTGGTGCTCCATCCGCTCACCGACGACCGCCGCATCCTGCCGCTGGAACGCACCGGCGAGACGCTCGCCGCGCCCGACGACTTCATGCTGGTCGTCTCCTACAATCCCGGCTACCAGAACATCCTGAAGACCCTCAAGCCCTCCACCCGCCAGCGCTTTCTGGCCATCAGCTTCGACTACCCGCCGCCGGAAGTGGAAACCGAAGTGGTGATGCGCGAAACCGGCCTCGACGAACGCCGCGCGAAGCTGCTGGTGCAACTGGCCCGCCGCCTGCGTTCCCTGAAGGATCACGATCTGGAGGAGGGCGCCTCCACCCGCCTCATCATCTACGCCGCGGCGCTGATCGCCGACGGCATGGACATGGAGGCCGCCATCGAGGCCGCCCTCATCGAGCCGCTGAGCGACGATGCCGACGTCAAGGCCGGCCTGCGCGAGGCCGTCGCCGCCATCATCGGATAGGGGAGGGCATGGCGTTGAAGCTGGCCGATCTCTTCGCGCCGGAGGAAACCGTCGGCGAATGGTGGGATCGGCTGATCCGCCGGCCCACCGACCTGCCTCATTACGAAGAGGCCGCCGTCACCTTCGACGCCGCGGCGCCCCGTCTGGGCGTGTTCTTTCGCGCCCTGGGCGGCGATCATGGCATCGAGCTGAAGGCCGCCACTGATATCACCACCGCCGCGCGCACCGGCTGGCTGCGCGCCCTGGGCCATGCCGCCTTCGTCGTGCCGCGCGCTAGGATCGACGGCGACACCCTGCTGCTGCCGGCCCACCTCGACGTGTTTCCCGACGCGCGCCTGAACGCCGATCTCTATTATTGGCTCACCGCCTTCGCCGCGGCGCTGAACGGGGAATATCCGGCATTGCCCGCCGACCCGCTGCGCGCCGACGTCGCCACGCTCATTTTCGCCCGCCGCATGGCCGCCCGCGCGCTGATGATCGCGCCGGGCCTGCGCCGGCGTTACGAACGGCTGTGCGCCGCCGCGCTGAGGCAGCGCCCCGAACGCGAGCTGCCGCCGGCCGAGGAGATGGTGGAAGAAGCCGTCCGCGCCCTGTTGGCCAACCCGCTTGACGACCCGCCCGCCGATCCCGCCAACCCGGTTCTGGCCGCCATTCTCGACGGGCAGGCGGAGCACGCGCCGCGCGCGCCGCACAACTATCGGCCCATGCTGCCGGCGCCGCTGTGGGCCGACGCCTTGCCCCGCCCGCTGCGCGAAGAGACAGAGGAGCGCGCCACCGAACCCGCCGCCGGCGATGTGCCGGAACAGGAAGAGCGCAAGGCCCACCGCGCGAAGCGCCACAAGAAGGCGGCGCAGAAAAAGGATCCGCTGATCCTCAATCGCTTCGAACACATTCTGGCGCTCAGCGAGTTCTTCAACCTCAACCGGCTGGTGGACGACGACACTGACGAGAAAGAGGCGAAGAAGGCGCGCGACGATCTCGACGAGATTTCGCTCGTCAATGTGGACAAGGCCCCGAAGACGAAACTGGCCTTCGATCTCGACCTGGCCCCGGAGGAGGTGGAACGCGCCCGTTTGGCCGACCGGTTCGTCTATCCCGAATGGGACTACCGCAGGCGGACGTATCTGCCCGATCACTGCCGGGTGCTGGAGCAGACTGGCGAGGAGCTGCCGGACGCCCCGT
>DRPD01000215.1 GCA_011374735.1 Thermopetrobacter sp. | reverse complement strand
AGAAGGCGTTGCTCTCCTCCGCCGTGGAGAAGCCGGCGTATTGGCGGATCGTCCACGGCCGGCCCATATACATGCTGGGATAGGGCCCGCGATGAAACGGCGGCAGGCCGGGAAAGCCCGGCAGATGGGCAAGGCCCTCAAGCGCCTCAGGCCCGGGCCGGGTGGAGAAGCGAAGGCCCTCCGCCGTCTCCACCGCCCGCGCCGGCGCGTCCTCCGGCGATGCGTCGGGCAGGCGGAAGTCCATGGCGGCGAAGTCGGGCAATGAATTCACGATTCATCCTCCCCGCGCGCCAGCGCCTCCAGCCGCACGGGCGCAAGCGGCGGGATGTCCGCATCGGCGCCCGGCGCCGTCTCGCCGGCTGTCGTCACCTCTTCCTCTTCCTCGGCCGGGTGCAGATCGACGCCGATCAGCGTGACGTTGCGCCGCCGCGCCGCCGTCTCGATCTGTCCTTGCAGCCAGTCGCCTTCCAGCGCCGCCAGCAGCCCGCCTCGCGCCTCGATGCGTTGAAACAGCGCCCAGCCGGCCCGGGCCAGCTCATGGGTGTAGGCGTCAAGGAAATACGAACCGTTCAGCGGGTCGTCCACCACGTCCAGCCCCGCTTCGGCGCGGGCGATGATCTGGGCGTTGCGGGCCATGCGCCGCGCACGCCGATCGCTGCCGCCTCGCGCCAGATCGTAAGCATGGGTGGTCAGGGCGTCGGCCCCGCCCAGCGCCGCGGCGAAGGTGGCGGAGGTGAGGCGCACCAGATTGTTGTGCACGTCACGCGCCGTGAACATCCGCCAGGCGCTTTCCGCCAGCAGCGTCAGCGGCGCGCCGGCCGCCCCCAGCGCCTCGGCGATGCGGCCATGCATCAGCCGCGCCGCGCGCAGTTTGGCGATGGAAGCGAACTGCGCCGCATCCACCGTCATCAGCCAGCTCACGGCCTGCAGCGCGTCATCGGCAGAGGCCGCACCGTGAGAAGAGAGCAGCCGCACAAACTCCACCGTGGCCGCGGCGGCGATGGCCAGCTCCTGGGCCGGGGTGCAACCGGCGGCATGAAACACCCTTGTGTCGGCGGCGAACGCCGGCCTGCCCAGCCCGGCGGCGCGGGCCTGCCGGAACAGACCGGCCAGCCGGGAGGCGAGTTCGGATGTCTCAGGACGCCGCCCGGCCCGCGCCGCCGGCCCGAACGGATCGGCGCACAACAACAGCGGCGCGCGGGCCAGATCGTAATGCCGCCGCCGATAGGCGTCGAGCACCGCCGCCGCCGCTTCCGGCCAGTTCTCCCCGGCGTCCAGTCGCAACGGCGTGAATTCCACGTCACGGGCCTCAAGCGCCGCCACCGCCCGCGCCGGCGTCATGCCGCCGTCGCTCAACGGCGCGCCGGCGATCACCAGCGTCGCCCCATCGGCCCCATGCGCCAGCTCTTCATCGAGCCGTTCGGGCGTCGCCGCCGGTTGCACGATGGCCCAGCCATGCCCCTTCGCCAGCGCCGCCGGCCGGGCCATGCGCGGCAACGGTGTGGGCCGATGATACACCGGCGTGATGACGATGCCGTCCTCGTCCAGCCGCGCCAGCGAGTGCGGGTCGGACTCCTTCAGGGCGGCCCGCCAGTCGGCCTCATTGGCCGGTGGAAAATCGCCGCCGATGTCGAAGCGCCGGGTCATGCGCGCCAGCTTAGCGCGCCGCCGCGCCGCGGGCCAAACCGCCTTTCGTTCAATCGGCCGGGCGGCTCAGCCCTTCAGCCAGCCTTCGATGGCCTCGCGGGTCGGCACGCCGCCGGCATGCACCACCTCGCCGTTCACCGCCACGCCGGGCGTCGACATGACGCCGGCGCGCATGATCTCCACGGTGTCGGTCACTTCCCGGATGTCGGCCGCCACGCCCAGCGCCTCGGCCACCTGGCGGATCAGCTCCTTGGTGTTGTGGCAATTGGTGCAGTCGGAGCCATAGACGATGATGTCCTTCATGAGGTCACTCCTCGCTGTTGCGGGTTCAGGTGAACAGGCCGTTGAACAGATAGCCGACGATGATGAACGAGACGAACAGCACCGCGGTGAAGGTGGCGATCAGCTGCGGCTTGAGCACCTTGCGCAGGATGATCATTTCCGGCAGCGAGATGGCCGCCACCGACATCATCAGCGTCAGCACCGTGCCGATCGGCAGCCCCTTGCCGATCAGGCTCTCCACGATGGGGATCACGCCCGAGGCGTTGGAATACAGCGGAATGCCGATCACCGCCGCCAGCGGCACCGCGAAGGGATTGCCCGCCGCGTATTGGGCGAAGAACGAGGCCGGCACGAAGCCGTGCAGCAGCGCCCCCACGGCGACGCCCAGCAATACGAATGTCCAGATGCGCCCGACGATCTCCTTCACCTCCGCGCGCGCGAAGGCCAGCCGCGCCGTCAACGACGTGTCCACCTTCGGCGCCGCCACCTTGCCCATGCGGATCTGCCACACGTAGTCCTCCACCCACTTCTCCAGCTTCAGCGCCTCGATCAGCAGCCCGCCGAGAATGCCCACCGTCAGCCCGGCGATCACGTAAAGGGCGGCCACCTTCCAGCCCATGATGGCCCCCAGCAGCACCACCGCCACCTCGTTGATCATCGGCGACGCGATGAGAAACGCCATCGTCACCCCCAGCGGGATGCCGGCCTCCAGAAAGCCGATGAACAGCGGCACCGACGAACACGAACAGAACGGCGTCACCGCCCCCAGCATGACGGCCAGCGGATAGGAGACGAAGCGCGAGCGCCCGGCCACCAGTTCGCGCACCTTCTCCGGCGCGATCATGGCCCGCAGGAAGCCCATGAGGAATACGATCACCGTCAGCAGGAAGAAGATCTTGGTGACGTCCTCGATGAAGAAATGCACCGCCTCGCCGAGCCGCGAGCCGGGCGTCAGCCCCAGCAGGTTCCAGGCGATCAGATCGGCCAGACGGGTGAACACGGCAAACATGGAAGGCAGCTCCCTGCAATGATCTCAGACGCGCGCCGCCTTGCAGGCCCTGGCCAGCCGCGCCGCGTCCTCGGCATAGGGCGCTTCAGCGGCCAGCCCGGCGCGCATTTCCATCAGGATGGCGCGCGCCCAGTCCGGCAGGTCGGGATTGAGCGCGTAATGCACCCACAGGCCCTGCTTGCGGGCCATCACGACGCCGGCGTTGCGCAGCGCCGCCAGATGGCTGGAGATGCGCGGCTGGGCCAGTTGCAGGGCGTCGGTCAGTTCGCATACGCAACGCTCTTCGCCGTCGGCCAGCAGCATCAGGATGCGCCGCCTGGCGGCCCCGGCCAGCAACTGGAAGAACTGTTCGTGGAACGTCGCCATGGGCCGACCATAGGCGAGGCGATATATCTTGTCAACAGTATATACGAAAGAAAAGATATAGTGATGTCGCCACCGCGCCGCGCCGGCCGGGACGGGATGATCGCCCAATTTTTATGCACGAAAAGTGTGCACAAAAGTTTAATTGCACAATAATTAATCAACAAAACGCTGCCCGGCGCCGCGTCAGAAATACAAATACATAGATATATCAGTCAGTTGTGGTGATTCGGGGAGTCTGGCACGGCATTTGTAAACCATTCCAGCCGTGCGCCTGCGGGCCGTCGCCGGCCCGCCGCCGTTGTGATCGGGCGCGCCTGAACAGGAGGGGAGCAGTCAATGCAAGGAGATACCGCATGAAATACATCGTGGCGATCATCAAGCCGCACCGGCTTGAGCAGGTGCGCGAAGCCCTCACCGGGCTTGGCGTGGAGGGCATGACGGTGTCCGAAGTGAAGGGCCACGGCCGCCAGAAGGGCCACACCGAGGTCTATCGCGGCGCCGAATACGTGGTCAACTTCCTGCCCAAGGTGAAGCTCGAGGTGGCGGTCACCGAGGACATGCTGGACAAGACCATGAGCGCCATCGCCGAGGCGGCCCGCACCGGCCAGATCGGCGACGGCAAGATCTTCGTCATGCCGGTGGAGAACGTCATGCGCATCCGCACCGGCGAAACCGATGCCGATGCGCTGTGAAGCAATGAGGGGAAAGAACACCATGCTTATCGACAAACCACTGTATCGACTGGCCGGCGTCGGCGGCGTCCTCGCCGCCGCGGCCGTGCTTGGCGCCGACGTGGCGCTGGCCGAAACCCAGGCCGCCCCGCACGACACCCAGGCGGCCTTCATCTTCAACACCCTGAACTTCCTGGTGATGGGCTTCCTGGTCATGTGGATGGCCGCCGGCTTCTCCATGCTGGAGGCCGGTCTGGTGCGTTCCAAGAACGTCTCCATGCAGCTGACCAAGAACATCGCGCTGTATTCCATCGCCGGTCTGATGTTCTGGCTGGTCGGCTACAACCTCATGTATGAGGGCGTCGACGGCGGCTTCTTCGGCACGCCGTTCCCGAAGGCCATTCCCGATCCGGCCGCCGAGGCCGCCGGTCTGACCAAGGAGGGCGCCACCATGTATGCGGCGGCGTCGGACTGGTTCTTCCAGATGGTGTTCGTGGCCACCGCCGCCTCCATCGTCTCCGGCACCCTGGCGGAGCGCATCAAGCTGTGGCCGTTCCTGATCTTCGTGGTCGTCCTCACCGGCGTGCTCTATCCGATCACCGGTTCGTGGGAGTGGGGCGCCGGCTGGCTGGACAAGATGGGCTTCTCCGACTTCGCCGGTTCCACGCTGGTGCATTCCGTCGGCGGCTGGGCGGCGCTGGCCGGGGCCATCGTGCTGGGGGCGCGCAAGGGCAAGTATGGGCCTGACGGCTCCGTGCATCCGATCCCCGGCTCCAACATGGCGCTGGCCACGCTGGGCACCTTCATCCTGTGGCTTGGCTGGTTCGGCTTCAATGGCGGTTCGCAGCTGGCCATGGATTCCGGCGAGAACGT
>DRPD01000214.1 GCA_011374735.1 Thermopetrobacter sp. | reverse complement strand
CTGCGCATTCCCGTGGCGCCGCCGGATGCTTCCCGCGCCGCCCATCTCCCCCTCGCGAGAAGGCTCGTCATTCCGGCTCCCCTCGTCATTCCGGCGCAAGCCGGAATCTCGTGCCGCAGTCTCCTGAGCTTGTGGCCTGAGATGCCGGCTTCCGCCGGCATGACGGAAGTCTCCCCCGCGCCCCCGCAGCGCATCCGCGAACCGCCCATGCAGCTCCTTCAGCCGCGCACGCACCGCCGCCGCCTCCGCCACCTCATGAAGCGCCGCGTCCACCTGCGCGATCACCCCGCCGATCATCCGCGCCCCGTCCACCGCCGGGCGCGGTTCCGCCCGCCGGTGGGCCCGCGCCATCATGCGCGCCAGCGCGCCGGCCAGTCCGTCGTCGATGCCACGGGTTTCGGCCACCCGCGCCAGGATCGCCTCATCGTCGAAGCGGCGCATCTTCACCAGCCACTCCACCACCGCGCCGTCACCATCCAGCGCCAGCGATCCGTCCGCGTCGCGGGTCACGGTGGCGAGGCCCGGATAGAGTTGCGGCGAGAAGCGCCGGTTGATCTCCAGCTCCCGTTCACAGTAGCGCCGCCGCTTGTCCAGGGTGGTGAAATCGAGATAGGGCAGGCGCACCGCCTTTTTCATTTTCAACACGATGTCGCGGCCCACGAAGACGCGCGAGATGTGGGTTTCCACTTCGCGGATGCGGGTGGCGCCATCGGGCCAGTGGCCGGCCTCTCTCAGCCACGCCGCCACTTCCTGCTGATCGTGTCGTCCGGTTGTCTCCGCCACCGCCGCACCTCTATTTGCCTCACTTCAATATATGGGCGCAACGCACGACGCGGAAAAGCGTTTTCGCCGCCGGTCGGGCACGGGTGTCATATTGCCGCGGGCTGGCGCGAGGCGCGCCGCGCTTGATTCAGATCAAGGAATGAAAATTGGATTCCTCTAATATGCTGGTCAAGGATGCGAAATGGCCTGACAGAGGCGCAAGGCGCATCCCTGTGGAAGATGAAACAGGGGCGGTGGGATCTGCCGAGAAAGCCAGCTGTCGCTTCGTTCCCCCCACTTTCCGTTGGACCCGCCGTCCCGTCTTCCCTTCCTGTTCTGCATATCCGCCGGATCCCTTTAGTGATCCGGCGGTTTTTTTCATGCCGGCGAGATGAATGCGGCATCGCCGGTTCCCATATGAAAGAGGGAACGAAGTGAACGGCCGGCCAATGTGGGAGCCGCAGCCATGAAGACGATTCTCGTATCCCTCAACGATCTCGACCGCGCGCCGGCGACGGCCACCGCCGCGGTGGCGCTGGCCAAGGCCCATGACGCCCATCTGATCGGCCAGTTCGTGGTGCCGGGCTTGCGGGTTTATCCGGTGGTGGGCATTCAGTTGCCGCCGGAGGTGCTGACGCGCCACCGCCGGCGCATCGCCGCGCAGGGGCGGGAGGTGGAAGAGATGTTCCACAAGGCCCGCGCCGCCGAAGGGGTGCGCGGCGAGTGGCTGCAAACGGATAGCGCCTCGCCATTGATCGCCGATGACGTGATCGCCCATGCCCGCCGCGCCGATCTGGTGATCGCGGCGCAACCGTCCGGGCGGGAGGACGCGCTGATCGAGCGCGACTTCGCCGAGCGGCTGGTGCTGGAAAGCGGCCGCCCGGTGCTGTTCATCCCGCGTGCCGGCGAATATGGCGATTTCGGCCATCGCGTCGTCGTCGGCTGGAACGCCCGCCGCGAGGCCACCCGCGCGGTGCATGACGCGCTGCCGCTGCTGGCCGTGGCGCGTGAGGTGCGCCTCGCCTGGGTGGATCCGCAGGAGGAGCCGGAAATCGCCGGCGACCTGGCCGGCGCGGAGCTGGCCGGGGCGCTGGCCCGCCACGGGGTGAACGCGGTGGTGGACACGGTGGTGTCCGGCTCTCTGGAGGCCGGGGAGGTGCTGCTCAACCATGTGGCCGACAGCGGCGCGGACATGCTGGTGATGGGCGCCTGGGGCCATTCGCGGCTGCGCGAATACGTGTTCGGCGGCGCCACCGCGCACGTCATGCGCCACATGACCGTGCCGACCCTGTTCTCGCACTGAGCGTCCCACGCTATCGTTCCGCCCCAGGAATTGGCGCATGGAGCCGAAACGGCATGACTCGTGGCCCGACCCCCACCCTGACCCTCCCCCTGCCAGGGGGAGGGAACGCACGTGGCAAAGTTTGAGGCAACATGACCTTTCTTCCCCCTGGCAGGGGGAAGTCCGGCGCGCCAGCGCCGGGAAGGGGGTCGGGCCACAATCTCCGCGCTCTCGCTCCGCACTCCGCCCCCCGTCATGCCGGCGCAAGCCCATTGGTGTCCAAGGAAATCTCCCAATGCCATCACTCCCACGTCATCTTTCGTCGCTCCCGCGAAAGCGGGAGCCTATGCGGCAGAGCAACACGCTTT
>DRPD01000213.1 GCA_011374735.1 Thermopetrobacter sp. | reverse complement strand
GGCCGTGAACGGAAAGGGGAGCCCGCGCCTCAGCCGTTGAAGGGCGCCAGCGGCAGGCCGGAACGGGCCCAGCCGGGGGCGGACATGTTGCCCATCACGCCCTCGGAGACGTCGATGACGTTCTCCCAGCCATACTGCCGCAAGGCCTGCGACACCTGGCCGGAACGGCCGCCGGTGGCGCAGATGACGGCGATCTTCTTCTTCTGGTCGCCGCCGGTGAGCTCGTTCAGGCGGGCCAGGAAATTCGGATCGGACGCCGAAATGGCCTTCGCACCCTCCGGCACGCCGGTCTTGGCCCACTCGTTGGGCGTACGGATGTCGATGAGGATGATGTCGCCGCTCTTCGCGGCCGCATGGGCATCGCGCGCGCTCATGGTGCTGCCGGGGGCGGAAAAGAAATTCAGCATGTCTCGTTCCCTCCTTGAGGTATCCGTTGGCGTTGGTCGCCCTTATATAAGAAATATCTAATATGATGCAAGGGGCGTTCCGCCAGACGGATTCACAGCCGCGCGCGGGCCAGCCTGAGGGCGTTGCCGATGACGGACACCGAGGACAGGCTCATGGCGGCGGCGGCGATCATCGGCGAGAGCAGCAGGCCGAACAGCGGATAGAGCGCGCCGGCCGCCACCGGCACGCCCAGCACGTTGTAGATGAAGGCGAAGAACAGGTTCTGCTTGACGTTGCGCAAGGTGGCGGCGGCCAGCTTGCGGGCCGTGACCAGCCGCGAAAGATCGCCCTTCAGCAGGATGACGCCGGCGCTTTCCACCGCCACGTGGGCGCCGTCGGACATGGCGACGGCGGCGTCGGCGGCGGCCATGGCCGGGGCGTCGTTGACGCCATCACCGGCGAAGGCCACCGTGTTGCCTCGCGCCTTCAGCTGGCGCACCAGTTCCGCCTTGCCCTGCGGGGTCATGGCGGCGCGCACCTCCGTCACGCCCACCTGCGCGGCGACGGCGCGGGCCGTGGCCTCCTCGTCGCCGGTGGCCATCACCACTCGGGCGATGCCCAGCCGGGCGAGTTCCCGCAAGGCGTCCGCGGCGTTGTCCTTCAGCGGATCGGCGACGCCGATGAGGCCGGCCAGCTTGTCACCGGCGGCCACGAACACCGCCGTCCTGCCCTTGGCGCGCAGGGCCTCGGCGGTTTCGGCCAGCGGCGCGGTGTCGATGTTCAGGCGGCGCATCAGCCGGGCGTTGCCCAGCGCGATGGCCTTGCCGCCAAGGTGCGCCACCACGCCTTCACCGGTATGGCTCTCGAAGCGTTCCGCGGCGGGCGGCGTGACGCCCTCGTCGCGGGCCTTGCGCAGAATGGCCTCGGCCAGCGGATGGGTGGCCCCGGCCTCGGCCGTGGCGGCCAGCATCAGCAGGCCCTTCTCGGCAGTGCCCTCGGCGGGTAGCAGGTCGGTGACTTGCGGCTGGCCTTCGGTGATGGTGCCGGTCTTGTCGATGACCAGCACGTCGGCCTCGGCGAGGCGCTCCAGATGGGCCGCGTCGCGCACCAGCACACCGGCCTTCGCGCCACGCCCGGCGGCGACGGTGATCGACATCGGGGTGGCCAGCCCGAAGGCGCACGGACAGGCGATGATCAGCACCGACACGGCGGCCACCAGCGCATAGGCGAAGCGCGGCTCCGGCCCCAGCAGCATCCAGCCGATGAAGGCGATGACGGCGACGGCCACCACCACCGGCACGAACACCGCCGCCACCTTGTCGGCCAGCGACTGGATGGGGGCGCGGGAGCGGCGCGCCTCGGTCACCATGGCGACGATCTGGGCCAGGGTGGTGCCGGCGCCGACGCGGCGCGCCTCCATGACGAAGGAGCCGGACAGGTTTTTCGTGCCGCCGGTCACCGCGTCGCCGGGGCCCTTCTCCACCGGCAGCGGTTCGCCGGTGAGCAGCGATTCGTCGATGCTGGTGGTGCCCTCCACGATGACGCCGTCCACCGGCACCGGCTCGTGGGCGCGCACCCGCAGACGGTCGCCGACGGCCACGTCATCGACGTTGATGTCATGCTCCGTGCCATCGGGGTCGATACGGTGGGCGACCGGCGGCAACAGTGAAACCAGGGCGCGGATGGCATCGCCGGTCTTCTTGCGCGCCCGCTGTTCGAGAATCTGGCCGGCCAGCACCAGCAGGATGATGACGGCGGCCGATTCGAAATACACCGGCGGCGCGCCGTCGGCCTCCAACAGGGCGGCCGGAAACAGCCCCGGCACAAGCGTGGCGACGGCGGAGAACACATAGGCGACGCCGACACCCAGGCCGATCAGCGTCCACATGTTGTAGTTGCGGCTTTTGATCGAGTCCCAGGCGCGCTTGAAGAACGGCCGGCCGGCATACAGCACCACCGGCGTGGCCAGCAGCAATTGCCAGAAACGCCCGGCGTGGCCGCTCAGCCACTCAGGCAGCGCGAGGCCCAGCATCGGGCCCATGGTGATGAGCAGCAAGGCGGCGACGAACGGCGCGGCGATCAGGAAGCGGCGCGTGAAGTCCTTCAGTTCCGCGTCCTCCTCGGCCGCCTTCACCGGCTGGCCGCCCATGGGTTCCAGCGCCATGCCGCAGATCGGGCAGTCGCCGGGGCCGTCGGCCACCACCTCCGGGTGGCAGGCGCAGATCCACTTCGCGCCGGCGGCGGCCGGTGGCGCGTCCGGCGGCGGCGGCAGCTTGTGCAGGAAGTCCCGCGGCGCGTTCTCGAAGCGCTTCAGGTTGGCTTCGGATTCAAAGTAGATGCGGCGGCCTTCGAACTTGGCCATCCAGTCGGCGGTGGGCACGTGCACCACGGCGCCGGAGACGGGATCGACGCCGCGCAGGTAGGCGGCCGGGTTGGCCACGAACTTCTCCTTGCAGCGCGGATTGCAGAAGCGGATGATCTCGCCGTCGTGCTCCGCCCACGGCTTGTCCGGGTTGTCCGGATCCACGGTCATGCCGCAGACCGGATCGCGCACCGTCTCGCCGACGGCGCAGACGTGTTCCTCGCCGCCACAGCAGGAGCCGGCCGTTTGGGTCGTCATGTCTTGCGGTTCCGTCATGTCCTTGCATTCCCGTCTGATAATCATGGGGCGCTTCGGCCGCCGGCGCATATGATTTCCGTCATCTCCATATGGGGGCGGCGGCGGCCGATGTGGAATAACGATCCCGTGAGCGGTTTCAGTGGTCGGGCAGCAGCCCGGCGATGGCGGCGCGCAAGTCGTCAAGCCCCGTCCTCTTGCGCGCCGAAGTGACATGGATTTCCGGATGCGCGGCCGGGTGCTTTTGCAACGTGCGTGCCGTCTTCGCCACCAGCCTGTCCAGCGCATCGGCGCGCGTCTTGTCGGCCTTGGTCAGCACGACCTGGTAGTTCACCGCCACCTCGTCGAGCAGGGCCATGACCTCCTCGTCCTGCGGCTTGATGCCGTGGCGGGAGTCGATGAGGATGAACACCCGCCTGAGCGCCGCCCGGCCGCGCAAGAAGTCGCGGGACATGGCCTGCCACTTCCTCACCAGCGATTTCGGCGCCCTGGCGTAGCCGTAGCCCGGCATGTCCACCAGCGCCATGCGCTCATCATGAAACCGGAAATAGTTCAGCTCGCGGGTGCGCCCCGGGGTGTTGGAGACCCTGGCCACGTCCTTGCGGCCGAACAGGGCGTTGATGAGCGACGACTTGCCGACGTTGGAGCGCCCGGCGAAGGCGATCTCCACGGCGTGCGGTTCGGGCAGGTCGGCCAGGCTGGCCACGCCGCGCAGGAACACCGGCGGGCGGGCGAACAGCGCCTTGCCGGCTTGCAGGGCGCGGGCGCGCCGCTCATCGTCCAGCGCGGCCAGCGGGGCGCTGCTCACGTCCTGGTGCGGCCGAAGCTGAGGGCGCTCCTGATGTTCTGCCACAGGTTCACCTCCGCGCCGTGCTTCTTCATGATGTAGTATTGCTGGATGATGGACAGCAGATTGTTCCACGCCCAGTAGAGCACCAGCCCGGCCGGGAAGGTGCCCAGCAGGAAGGTGAAGAATACCGGCATCCAGTTGAAGATCATGGCCTGCGTCGGATCGGGCGGCGGCGGATTGAGGCGCATCTGCACCCACATGGTGATCCCCATGATGATGGGCAGCACGCCGATCATCAGGAACTGCGGCACCTCGAAGGGCAGCAGGCCGAACAGGTTGAAGATGGAGGTGGGATCGGGTGCGGAGAGATCCCGGATCCAGCCGACGAATGGCGCGTGGCGCATGTCGATGGTGACGAACAGCACCTTGTAGAGCGCGAAGAAGACGGGGATCTGCACCAGCACCGGCCAGCAGCCGGCCATCGGCGACACCTTGTGCTTGCGATACAGCTCCATCATCGCCTGCTGCATCTTCATGCGGTCGTCCTTGTGCAGCTGCTGGATGCGTTGCAGTTCCGGTTGCAGCTTGCGCATCTCGGCCATGGAGGCGTAGGAGCGGTTGGCCAGCGGGAACAGCACCAGCTTGATGAGCACCGTGGCGGCCAGAATGGCCAGCCCGTAATTGCCCAGCAGCTGATACAGGTAATGCAGCAGCCAGAACATCGGCTTGGTGATGAAATAGAACCAGCCCCAGTCGATGAGCAGCTCGAAGCGCTCGATACCGTATTGCGTCTCGTAGGCGTCGATGAGATTCACTTCCTTCGCACCGGCGAAGATCAGGCTCTCGTGACGCGCAGTGCCGCCGGGAGCGATGGTGATGCCGCCCTTGCGCAGATAGTCGGCCTGAAAGGCATCCCCGGCACCGGCCTTGAGGTGGAAGAACCGGGCCTGGATCGTTTCCTTGCCATCACGCGGCATGACGGTGACGGCCCAATACTTGTCGGTGATGCCGAGCCAACCGCCGGTGGAATCATGCACCAGCGGCCTGGCGCCGTCTTCCTTCAGGTCGGCGTAGTCGATCTCCTGCAACTCGCCGCCCAGCACCCCGATCAGCCCTTCATGGAGGATGAAGAAGCCTTGCAGCTTGGGGATCCCGTGGCGCTGCACGCGGGCGAAGGGAAACAGCGTCACCGGCTGGCCGCCGCGGTTCTCCACCCGCTGGGTGACGGTGAACATGTAGTTGGCGTCCACCGCGTAGGTGCGCTTGAAGATCAGGCCCTGGCCGTTGTCCCAGCTCAGCGTCACCGGCTGGCCGGGCTTCAAGACCGCACCGTCCGGCGCCGTCCATCGGGTGTCCGGCCCGGGCACCTTCACCGTGGAACCGGCCGGCGCCACCCAGCCCGGTTCGGCGTAATAGGCGTTCCTGGCGCCTTCGGGCGACAGCAGGGTGATGACGGGACTGCCGGGATCGACGGAGACGCGGTATTTCACCAGCTTCAGGTCGTCAAGACGGCCGCCGATCAGATTGATGGAGCCGGACAGCGACGGGGTTTCGATCTTCACCCGGGGCGATTTGGCGAGCACCGCGTCGCGCGGCTGCGTGGCGCTGGCGCCGGGCACGGCGGCGGGGGCGGCCTTCCCGGCCACCGGGGCGGCCGGTGTCGCCGCGTCCCTGTCCGGCGCGGCCGGGGTGGCGTCCGTGCGTTGCGCGCTGGTGGCCGGCGGCTGTTGCGTCACGGCCCGTTCCGCCTTCGGCAGGAAGAACATCTGCCAGCCGATGAGAATGGCCAGCGACAGGGCGATGGCGATCAGCAGATTGCGGCTTTCTTCGTTCATGGATCGGATCCGGCTGTTCGTCCCCGTCGGTGGCGGGGCCCGTCCGCGTGCAGTTGGCGCAACGCCCTTGCGAGCTGGTCACGCAATTGCGCGAACGGCACATCGGGCGTCATCGCGCGGGCAATAAACACATAATCATGGCCATCGCGCAAGGCGTCTTGCGGCAAAAGCCGCACCGCCTCGCGCAGGCGGCGCCGGGCGCGGTTGCGCCGCACCGCGTTGCCGATGCGCTTCGTCGCCGTGAAGCCGACCCGGGGCGGGGCGTCATCACCGCGTGCGCGCATCTGCACAATCAGCGCCGGCATGGCGCGATGGGCGGCATGGCGCGCGGCGATGAAATCACGCCGCTGGCGGATGGGTTCGGGAAGTCTGTCACGCGGCTTCATGCATGCCGCCTGAACGGCAGGATCAGGCGGAGAGCTTCGCACGCCCCTTGGCACGGCGGCGGCGCAGCACGGCGCGGCCGGCCTTGGTGGCCATGCGGGCGCGGAAGCCATGACGGCGCTTGCGCACGAGGCGGCTGGGCTGAAAGGTGCGTTTCATCGCAGGTGCACTCCGGCAAAACGGTGAAGACAAGAGGTTGAGCGGGCTTATACGGGCAAAACGGCGCCGAAGTCAACGAACCGGGCGGCGCGGGTTCAGTCGCGGTGATAGGGATGATGGGCGGCGATGGTGGCGGCGCGGTAGAGCTGCTCGGCCAGCATCACCCGAACGAGCCGG
>DRPD01000212.1 GCA_011374735.1 Thermopetrobacter sp. | reverse complement strand
GGAATGGATCAGGAGCGAGGTGCTGAAGGCGGCGGGGCCACGGCGCATCGCGCTGGTCGCGCCCACCTTGCATGATGCCCGCGCCGTCATGCTGGAAGGCGTCTCCGGCCTGCTCGGCCTCGATTGGCCGGCCGGCCTGCGCCCGCACCACGAGCCGTCGCGCCGCCAGTTGCGCTGGCCCAACGGCGTGCTGGCGCAAGTGTTCTCCGCCGATGAGCCGGACAGCCTGCGCGGCCCGCAGTTTCATCTCGCCTGGTGCGACGAGATCGGCCGCTGGAAGAAGGGCGAACAGGTCTGGGACATGTTGATGATGGGCCTGAGATTGGGGGAAAATCCGCGCGTGCTGGCCACCACCACGCCCGCGCCGGTGCCGCTCATCCGCCGCCTGCTGAACGATCCGGCGGTGTGGCGCTCCCACGCCACGACGGCCCACAACGCCGCCAACCTGGGCCCGGGGTTCTTCAGCGCCATGCAAGCCCGCTATGGCGGCACCCGGCTGGGCCGTCAGGAGCTGGACGGTGAGTTCATCGACGACGCCGAAGACGGCCTGTTCCGCCGCGCCCGCATCGAACGGGCCCGGTTGCGCAAGGATCAGGTGCCCGAATTGCAACGCATCGTCGTCGCCGTCGATCCGCCGGCCAGCGCCGCCGCCGCCGGCTCCTGCTGCGGCATCGTCGTCGCCGGGCGCGATCAGGCGGGCCGCTTCTACGTGTTGGAAGACGCCAGTCGCGCCAACGCCCGCCCGCTTGCCTGGGCCCGCGCCGCCATGGACGCCCTGCGCGCCCATGAGGCCGACCGCATCGTCGCCGAGGTCAATCAGGGCGGCGACATGGTGGAGGAGCTGCTGCGCCAGATCACCCCGGACGCGCCCTTTCAGGCGGTGCGCGCCACGCGCGGCAAACAGGTGCGCGCCGAGCCGGTGGCGGCGCTGTATGAGCAGGGCAGGGTGCATCACGTCGGCGCCATGCCCGAACTGGAGGACCAACTGGTGGATTTCGAGCGCCTCATCGCCGCCGGCAAGAGCCCCGACCGCGCCGACGCGCTGGTCTGGGCCATCACCGCCCTGATGCGCCCCCACCCCGAACCGCGCATCCGTTCCCTGTGATCGTGATCTGAAAGAGGAGATCGCATGTCCATCCTCTCCCGCCTGCGGGCCGCCTTCGGCCGCCCGCCGCAGCAGCGTGGTTGTGCCGTCACCAACGGCTTCTTCGAACTGCATCCGCTGGCCGATCCCGACTGGCCGAGCCGCGCGCCCGCGGCCTACGCCCGCGAGGGCTATGCCCAGAACCCGGTGGCCATGCGCTCCATAGCCATGATCGCCCAGTGCGTCGCCGCCGTGCCGCTGCGCCTGCGCCACGGCGCGCGGGAGCTGAGCGACCACCCGCTGCTGCGCCTCCTGCAACGGCCCAACCCGCTGCAATCGGGCCCGCAGCTCATCGAGGCGCTGATCAGCCACATGCAGATCCACGGCGACGGCTGGCTGAAGGTGACGCTGATCGACGGCGAACCGGCCGAGCTGGTCACCTTGCGCCCCGACAAGGTGCGCATCATCACCGATGAGGCCGGCTGGCCGCGCGCCTGGGAATACCGCGCCGGCGAGCGCGCCATCCGCTTCGCCCAATCGGCCGACGATCCCGTCGCGCCGCTGTTTCAGCTGCGCACGTTCTCGCCGCTGTCCGATGTTCACGGCCTGTCGCCGTTTTCCGCCGCCGCCCGCGCCGTGGACATCCACAACGCCGCCGCCCGCTGGTCGAAGGCGCTGCTGGACAACGCCGCCAGACCCTCCGGCGCCCTGGTCTATCGCGGCGAGGGCGGGGCCGGCCTGAGCCACGAGCAGTTCGAGCGCCTGAAGAGCGAGTTGGAGAGCGCTTACGCGGGGGCCGCCAACGCCGGCCGCCCGATGGTGCTGGAAGGCGGGCTGGAGTGGACGCCGCTGTCCCACAGCCCCAAGGACATGGAGCACATCGAGCTGCGCCACGCCGCGGCGCGCGACATCGCGCTGGCCTTCGGCGTGCCGCCGATGCTGCTGGGCATTCCCGGCGACAACACCTACGCCAACTACGCGGAGGCCAACCGTGCCTTCTGGCGTCAGACGG
>DRPD01000211.1 GCA_011374735.1 Thermopetrobacter sp. | reverse complement strand
GATGACTTCTTCAACCGCTTCGCGCAAATGGCCCGCTTTTCGCCGGTGCTGCCGCTGATCGGCGGCGGCAAGACGCGCTTTCAGCCGGTGGTGGTCACCGACGTGGCCGCCGCCGCCCTGGCGGCGGTGTCGGGCCGGGCGCGGGCCGGCGTCATCTACGAGTTGGGCGGGCCGGAGGTATGGACGTTCCGCGAGCTGATGGAGTTCATGCTCGCCGTCACCCGCCGCCGCCGTCTGCTGCTGCCGGTGCCGTTCGGGCTGGCCAGGCTGCTGGCGCTGGCGGCGCAATTCGCCCCGGGCAAGCCATTGACGCCGGATCAGGTGCGCATGCTGCAAGTTGCCAACGTGGTGAGTGAAGCGGCGCGGGCGGAAGGACGCAGCCTGGCCGGATTGGGGATCGCGGCGGAAGGCATCGAGGCGCTGGCCGAGGACTATCTGGTGCGCTATCGCCCGGCCGGGCAGTTCACCCGGGTGCGCGAGGCCATCGCCGGGCTGACACGGCGCGGCTGACCGGGCTATCATCTTCCGCCAATGGCCGCATCGGTCTTGCCGCCGCCTTTCATGCATGATGCGAGGGCTGATGATCACCCACGAGCAGATCTGGCGCGCCATTGACGCCTTGGCGAAGCGCGAGGGCTTGAGCGTCTCGGCGCTGGCCAAACGAGCCGGGCTGGACGCCACCACCTTCAACAAATCGAAGCGCATCACCGCCAAGGGACGGCCGCGCTGGCCGTCATCGGAGAGTCTGGCCAAGATCCTGAGTTGCACCAACACCACGCTCGATGAGTTCGCGGCGCTGATGCGCACCAGCCACCGACGGTACGTGCGGGTGCGCATTCCGCTGATCGGTCTGGCCCAGGCCGGCGGTGGCGGATTATTCGATGACGGCGGGTTTCCGGTCGGCGGCGGCTGGGAGGAGATCGACTGCCCCGGCGTGGCCGACGAGAACGCCTATGCGCTGAGGATCACCGGCCAGAGCATGGAGCCGGTGTATCGCGCCGGTGATGTCATCATCGTCTCGCCCAACAGCCAGGTCAGGCCCGGCGACCGGGTGGTGGTGCGGCTGACCGGCGGAGAGGTGATGGCCAAACTGCTGCGCCGCCGCACGGCGAAGCACGTGGAGCTGGTCTCCTTCAACCCCGCCCATCCGCCGCGCCGCGAGCCGCTTGAGCGCATCCACTGGATGGCCCGCATCCTGTGGGTCAGCCAATGAACGCCCCTGAACGCACATGGCGCTTTTACGGCCGCCGCAAGGGCCGCCCGCTGAAGCCACGCCAGCGGCGGCTGATGGAGGAGCTGCTGCCGCGCCTGGCCATCGATGATGACGGCCCCGTCGATCCGGCGGGGCTGTTCGAGCAGCGGCCGGAGCGGGTGGAGATGGAAATCGGCTTCGGCGGCGGCGAACATCTGGCGCGGCTGGCCGCGGCGCGCCCGGAAACCGGCTTCATCGGCTGTGAACCGTTCATCGACGGGGTGGCCAAGCTGCTGGTGGCCATCGAGGAGAAGGGCCTGTCGAATATCAGATTGTTCGCCGACGACGCCCGCCACCTGCTGCCGCGCGTCACCGCCGCCAGCCTCGATGCGCTGTATCTGCTCTATCCCGATCCGTGGCCCAAGACGCGCCATCACAAGCGCCGCTTCGTCAATCAGCAGACCCTCGCCCACATCCATCGGTTGCTGAAACCCGGTGGCCTGTTCTTCTTCGCCAGCGACATCGACGACTATGTGCGCTGGACGCTGATGCACATCCGCCGCCATGGCGGGTTCGAATGGCGGGCGCAACGCGCCGCGGACTGGAAAGACCCGCCGCCCGGCTGGCGATCCACCCGCTACGAACAAAAGGCGCTGCGCGAAGGCCGCCCCCCGACTTATCTGCGGTTTTACAAGCGCTGATCGATCCACTTGGCGGCACGGTGCCGGGAGCTGGCGATGGCGCGCAAGACCAGGCGCGGAGGGGGAGTGGGTGATGGATGGTGTCCGCCAGACAGGTATGCGTTGGCCAACGCTTGGTTTGCGCCAGAAGGCCAGCCATGTTCGCCGCGGCACATGCCTCGTGACCAGCGGATCATGGAACGGCGGTCACGGTGCCAAGCCACGGCAGGCCCGCAGACCGCGACGTGGCGGCCACGTCCATCGGCCAGTGAGCGGCGGCAG
>DRPD01000210.1 GCA_011374735.1 Thermopetrobacter sp. | reverse complement strand
GTCATCGGCAAGGGCGGGCAGACCATCAAGGAGATCGGCAGACAGGCGCGCGAGGAGCTGTCGGAACTGCTGGGGCGCAAGGTGCACCTGTTCCTGTTCGTGAAGGTGCGCAGGAACTGGGACGAGGATCCCGAGCGCCTGCGCAATCTGGGGCTGCTGGATTAGGCTTGCCAGACTCCATGCTTTGCCGTAAATAGCGCGGCCATGCCGGTCACGGATCGGCAAATTCGCACGCATGGGCGGGGTGGCGTCCTGAGCCGCTCCATCCGGTGCCCGGACACGGGCCAGCAGCCCCATGCGGAGGACATGAACCGGAAAACGAGGAGACGGAACCTCATGGCTCTGCCTGACGTCAGCATGCGCGACCTGCTGGAGGCCGGCGCGCATTTCGGCCACCGCACCCACCGCTGGAACCCGAAGATGGCGCCGTATATCTACGGCGCGCGCAATGGCATTCACATCATCGACCTGTCGCAGACCCTGCCGATGCTGCATCAGGCGCTGGTGAAGGTCAGCGAGGTGGCGGCCACCGGCGGCCGGGTGCTGTTCGTCGGCACCAAGCGCCAGGCGTCGGAGCCGATCCGGGAATCGGCGGAGGCCTGCGCGCAGTATTACATCAACCACCGCTGGCTGGGCGGCACGCTGACCAACTGGAAGACCATTTCCAACTCCATCCGCACCTTGCGCGAGCTGGAGGACATTCTGGATTCGGAAAAGGCGGCGGGCTTCACCAAGAAGGAGCTGTTGCAGCTGACCCGCAAGCGCGAGAAGCTGCAGCGGGCGCTGGGCGGCATCAAGGACATGGGCGGCACGCCGGACATCATGTTCGTGATCGACACCAACAAGGAGCAGATCGCCATCAAGGAGGCCAACCGGCTGGGCATCCCGGTGGTGGCAGTGGTGGACACCAACTGCGATCCGGACGGCATCGACTTTCCGATCCCGGCCAATGACGATGCGGTGAGGGCCATCGCGCTTTATTGCGATCTGGTGTCGAAGGCGGTGCTGGACGGCATCTCCCGTTCGGCGGCGGAAGCCGGCGTCGATATCGGCGAGATGGAAGCGCCGCCGGTGGAAGAGGCGGTGACGGAAACCACCGGGGAGCCGGCCGCCGAAGAGGCCCCGGCTGAAGAAGCGGCCGCCGAGCCGGTCGAAGAAGCCCCCGCCGAGGAGCCGGCGGCGGAACAGCCGGCCGAGACCAAAGAGGAAAAGCCGGTTGAGGAAACCGCACCGGCGGAAGCCGACGATCTGAAGCAGATCAGCGGCGTCGGGCCGGTGCTGGAGAAGAAGCTGCACGAGGCGGGTTACACCACCTTCAGGCAGATCGCCGAAATGACCCCGGAGCAGATCGCCGAGCTGGACGCGAAGCTCAACTTCAAGGGCCGCATCGAGCGCGACGACTGGGTGGGGCAGGCGAAGAAATTGATGGACGGCAAGTCGGCTTGACGAGACAGCCGCGCCGCAACGGATGATCCCAGGCAGGAGACGGGACGATGGCGACGATTACCGCGAGCATGGTGAAGGAACTGCGCGAGAAGACCGGCGCGGGGATGATGGACTGCAAGCAGGCCTTGCAGGAAAACGGCGGCGACATGGAAAAGGCCGTCGACTGGCTGCGCGCCAAGGGCCTTTCCAAGGCGGCCAAGAAGTCCTCCCGCGTCGCCGCGGAGGGACTCGTCGGCGTGGCCACCGAGGGCGCGAAGGGGGCGCTGGTGGAGGTCAACTCCGAAACCGACTTCGTGGCCCGCAACGAGCAGTTTCAGCAGATGGTGACGGCCATCGCCAGCCTGGCGCTGGAAGCGGGCGGCGACATCGCGGCGCTGAAGGGGATGGAATATCCCGGCGCCGGCAAGTCGGTGGAAGAGCACGTGCAGGAGATGGTCGGCACCATCGGCGAGAACATGACGGTGCGCCGCTGCGCCGCCGTGGCGGTGGACGAGGGCGTCGTCGCCTCCTACATGCACAACCAGGCAGCGCCGGGGCTGGGCAAGATCGGCGTGCTGGTGGCGCTGAAATCGGCCGGTGACGCCGGCAAGCTGGAGGAGCTGGGCCGCAAGATCGCCATGCACGTGGCGGCCGCCGCGCCGCTGGCGCTGACGGCGGAGGAGATCGACGCCGATATCGTGGCGCGCGAGAAGGCCATCTACGAGGAAGAAGCGCGCGAATCGGGCAAGCCGGACAACATCATCGAGAAGATGGTGGAGGGCAAGCTGCGCAAGTTCTTCAAGGAATCGGCGCTGCTCAGCCAGGTGTTCGTGATGGACGGCGAGCGCACCATCGAGCAGGTGCTCAAGGACGCCGAGGCGGAGGTGGGCGCGCCGGTGGAGCTGGCCGGCTATGTGCGCATGCAGCTGGGCGAAGGCATCGAGAAAAAGGAAGAGGACTTCGCGGCGGAAGTGGCCAAGGCGGCGGGGAACTGAAGCCGGACATCGGAAACCAGAAGCCGGAAGCCGGAAGCCGGAAGCCGGAAGCCGGAAGCTGTAAGCTGGCATGCGTGAATGAAACGTGATAAGGCCCCGTTCGTGATGGACGGGGCCTTTTCGTGTGGCGAATCGGGGAGTCTTGCATGGCCGATGGGCGCTTCAAGCGGGTGCTGGTGAAGATTTCCGGCGAAGTCCTGATGGGCCGCAAGGACTTCGGGCTGGACATGGACATGCTGGCCCGTATCGCCGGCGAGGTGGCGGCCGCGGTGCGGGCCGGCCACGAGGTGGGGCTGGTGATCGGCGGCGGCAACATCTTTCGCGGCGTGGCCGGGGTGGCCTCCGGCATGGAGCGCACTTCCGCCGACGGCCTTGGCATGCTGGCCACGGTGATGAACGCCATCGCCGTGGCCGGGGCGCTGGAAAAACAGGGCGTGCCGGCGCTGGTGATGTCGGCGGTGGCCATGGAGCCGATCGCCCGCGGCTTCGATCAGCGCGCGGCGGACGCCCACCTGAAGGCGGGCGGGGTGGTGATCTTCGCCGCCGGCACCGGGCATCCGTTCTTCACCACCGATTCCGGCGCCGCGCTGAGGGCCCTGCAGATGGGCTGCGACGCCATGCTGAAGGGCACCAGCGTCGATGGCGTCTATGCGGCCGATCCGAAAACCGATCCGGCGGCGCAACGCTTCGCCACCATCAGTTACACCGAAGTGCTGAAGCGCGATTTGAAGATCATGGACGCCACCGCCATCGCCCTGGCCCGTGACAACGGCCTGCCTTTGGTCGTATTCTCCATCCGCGAAGCGGGCGCGCTGGCCGACGTGCTGCGCGG
>DRPD01000209.1 GCA_011374735.1 Thermopetrobacter sp. | reverse complement strand
GGCCGCCATCGCCTCTGGTGCGGGGGGCGCGGCTGCAGGTGTCGCCGCCGGAGCGGCAGCTGCTGGCATGAGCGATGCGGAAATCCTCGCGCTCTATCCGCAGGGCAGCTACGATCTTCGGCCCGTGGACTCCATGCGCAAGGCCATCGCCAGCCGGCTGACGCTGTCCAAGCAGACGGTGCCGCATTTCTACCTGACGGTGGACTGCGTCATCGACCGGCTGCTGGAGGCGCGCAAGGCACTGAACGCCGAGGCGCCGGTGGATGAGGACGGCAAGCCGGCGTGGAAGCTGTCGGTGAACGATTTCGTCATCAAGGCCTGGGCGCTGGCGCTGAGGAAGGTGCCGGAGGCCAACGTTACCTGGACGCAGCGCGGCATGCTGCATCATCATCAGGTGGACGTGGCCGTGGCCGTGGCCATTCCGGGCGGGCTGATCACGCCCATCATCCGCGCCGCCGATGCACTGGATCTGCCCACCATCTCCGCCACCATGAAGGATCTGGCGGCGCGGGCGCGGGCGCGGCGGCTGAAGCCGGAGGAATACCAAGGCGGCACCACCAGCATCTCGAACCTCGGCATGTACGGCATCAGGGAATTCGCCGCCGTCATCAACCCGCCGCAGGCCACGCTCCTCGCCGTCGGCGAGGGCGCGCCGCGGGTGGTGGCGGAAGACGGCCGGCCGGTGGTGCGCACGGTGATGACGGCCACCCTGTCGGCCGATCACCGGGCGGTGGACGGCGCCGTGGGGGCGCAGGCCCTCACCGCCTTCCGCCGCTACATCGAGGAACCGGCCCTGCTGCTGTTTGGGGAGCGGGAAGCCTGAAACCCTTCACGTCATTCCGGCGCAAGCCGGAATCTCGTGTGGCAAACTCCTGAGCGAGAGGCACGAGACCCCGGCTTCCGCCGGGGTGACGAAATAGAGCAAGACGGAGCCAGGCAATGGCCGATAACACGTTCGATCTCATCGTGCTGGGCGCGGGGCCGGGGGGCTACGTGGCGGCCATCCGCGCCGCGCAGCTGGGGCTGAAAACCGCCATCGTGGAGGCGAAGCACCTCGGCGGCATCTGCCTGAACTGGGGCTGCATTCCCACCAAGGCGCTGCTGCGCTCAGGTGAAGTGCTGCGCCTGATGCGCGAAGCGAAGGATTTCGGCCTCAAACCCGTGGAGCCGACCTTCGACTTCGCCGCCATCATCAGGCGCTCGCGGCAGGTCTCGGCGCGGCTGTCGAAGGGTGTGGCGCACCTGATGAAGAAGAACGGGATCACCGTCATCGAGGGTCGCGGGCGGCTGCTGGGCAAGGGCAGGCTGGCGGTGGAGAAGGACGGCGAGGCCATCGGCGAGTTCGCGGCGAAGCACATCATCGTCGCCACCGGCGCCCGTCCGCGCGCGCTGCCCGGGCTGGAGCCGGACGGCAAGCTGGTGTGGAGCTACTTCGAGGCGCTCAATCCCGACCGCCTGCCGCGCTCGCTGCTGGTCATCGGCTCGGGCGCCATCGGCATGGAGTTCGCCGACTTCTACCACGCGCTGGGCGTGGAGGTGACGGTGGTGGAGATCGCGCCGCGCATCCTGCCGGCGGAGGACGCGGAAGTCTCCGAGTTCGTGCGCAAGGTCATGGCGAAGCGCGGCATCCGCTTCCTGCTGGGGGCGAAGGTGGCGAAGCTGGAGAAGGGCGCGGAGACCGTCACCGCCACCATCGAGACCAGGGACGGCGCGGAAGAGATAACGGTGGAGCGCGTGCTGGCGGCCACCGGCGTGGTGGCGAACGTGGAGAACATCGGGCTGGAAGACGCGGGCGTGAAGGTGAAGGACGGCGTGATTGCCGTGGATGAATGGCAACGCACGTCAGCACCCGGCGTGTATGCCATCGGCGATGTAGCGGGCGCGCCCATGCTGGCACACAAG
>DRPD01000208.1 GCA_011374735.1 Thermopetrobacter sp. | reverse complement strand
GAACGCAAGGCCGGGATCAGGTTGTCCCATGTCTCGGTGACGAACACGCATGTCACCTTCAGCCGCCCGCACAAGGCCCGCGCGATGTCGATGTCGAAGCCGGCCAGCGTGCCGCCGGCCGTTTTGTAATTGAACGGCGGATAGGCCCCTTCGACGCCGATGCGCAGGCTCTTCACGCCGTCTTCGGCCAGCCCCGGCCCGGCCAGCGCCGCCATCAGCGCCAGCGCCATCATGCGAATGCCCGTCCGGCCCAACGCCATCTCTTGCCAGCATCCCGTCTCGTGTGCTCCATTTCCACCAATGGCCCATTGCCGGCGCCGGCGCAAGCGGCGATGGTGCGGGGACTTGTTGCCAAACGACAGGGAGGAGGGGCAGGCCATGTCCGACACCAAGTATCTGCTCGACGAAAGCCGCATCCCCAAAAGCTGGTACAACATCGCCGCCGATCTGCCCAAGCCATTGGCGCCGCCGCTGCATCCCGGCACCGGCCAGCCGCTGGGGCCTGACGATCTGGCGCCGCTGTTTCCCATGGCCCTGATCCTGCAGGAGGTGAGCGCCGAACGCGAGATCGAGATCCCCGAGCCGGTGCGCGAGGTCTATCGGCTGTGGCGGCCCGCCCCGCTGTTCCGGGCCCGCCGCCTGGAGCGGGCGCTCGATACCCCGGCCCACATCTACTACAAGTATGAGGGCGTCTCCCCGGCCGGCTCGCACAAGCCCAACACCGCGGTGGCCCAGGCCTTCTACAACCGCGAGGAGGGGGTGAAGAAGCTGTCCACCGAAACCGGCGCCGGCCAGTGGGGGTCGTCGCTGGCCTTCGCCGGATCGCTGTTCGGCATCGAAGTGCTGGTCTACATGGTCAAGGTCTCCTACCACCAGAAGCCCTACCGCCGCACCCTGATGGAAACCTACGGCGCCACCTGCCTGGCCTCGCCCACCGACACCACGCAGGCCGGGCGCGCCATTCTCGAACAGGATCCGGACAATCCCGGCTCGCTGGGCATCGCCATTTCCGAGGCGGTGGAAGTCGCCGCCACCCGCGACGATACGAAATATTCGCTGGGTTCGGTGCTCAACCACGTGCTGCTGCACCAGACGGTGATCGGTCAGGAGGCCATGCAGCAGATGGACATGGCCGGCGAATATCCCGACGTGGTCATCGGCTGCGCCGGCGGCGGTTCCAACTTCGCCGGTCTCGCCTTCCCGTTCATCGGCGCCGCCTTGCGCGGCGACAGGCCGAAGGTGCGCGCCGTGGCCGTGGAGCCGGCCGCCTGCCCGACCATGACCAAGGGGGTGTATGCCTACGACTTCGGCGACACCCGGCAGCTCACCCCGCTGTTGAAGATGCACACCCTGGGTCACACCTTCATGCCGCCCGGCGTGCATGCCGGGGGCTTGCGCTATCACGCCATGGCGCCGCTGGTGTCGCATCTGGTGGAGCTGGGCGAGATCACCCCCATCGCCGTGCATCAGAACCCCAGCTTCGAAGCCGGCGTGCAGTTCGCCCGTGCGGAGGGCATCGTGCCGGCGCCGGAGAGCACCCACGCGGTGCGCGCCGCCATCGACGAGGCGCTGGATGCGAAGGAGAAGGGCGAGAAGCGGGTCATCCTGTTCAACCTCTCCGGCCACGGTTTCCTCGACCTGGCGGCCTATGAGGAATACCTGGCCGGCAAGCTGCGGGACTTCGCCTACGAGGAAGAGAAGGTGAAGGAAGCCCTGCAACACCTGCCACGGGTGGGCTGAGAACCCCCAACGAAAAACGCCGGCGGAGCGTTCCGCCGGCGTTTTCTTGCGTCTTGCGCTGGCCTCAGCCGTTCAGCGAGGCGTAGTATTCCTGCAGGATCTTCACCACCTCCGGCCGCGAGAACTCCGGCGGGATCTCCTCGCCGGCCGCCAGCCGGCGGCGCTGTTCGGTGCCGGAGATGGTCACCCGGTCCTCCGCGTCGTGCGGGCAGGTCTTGGCGGTGGCCATGCCCATGCACTTCTTGCAGTAGAAGGTGATGTCGATCTTCAAGGGCTTGGTGACCAGCGCGCCGTCCCACAGCTCGTCGAAGATGTGCTGGGCGTCGAACGGGCCGTAGTAGTCGCCCACGCCGGCGTGGTCGCGCCCCACGATCAGGTGCGAGCAGCCGAAGTTCTGGCGGATCACCGCGTGCAGCAGCGCCTCGCGCGGGCCGGCGTAGCGCATCTCGATGGGATAGCCCGCCTGGATCACCGTGCCCGGCACGAAGTAGTTGTCGATCAT
>DRPD01000207.1 GCA_011374735.1 Thermopetrobacter sp. | reverse complement strand
GCGCCCGTCCAGCCGCAGCCGGAAGCGTATCCCGCCCTCTTCCACCTTGCGGCGAAACACCTCTTCCGCCCGCTTGAGCCGCTCCTCCTCCAGCGCCCGGGAGAGCGTATCGATAATGAACTCCGAAAGCGGCCCCAGCTTGTCGCCCTCCAGCCCTCGCTCATGCAAGGCCGCCAGCAGCCGTCCGACGATCTCCCGCGCCTGAAAGGCATTGGGAACGATCTCGCTGATCATCCGCGCCGCGTGCGCCGGATCGAACCGCGCCAGCGCCGGCGCGCGGCGCACCACCTGGCGCGCGATCAGGTCATCCCCATCCGTCAGCGAAAGACGCTGCACCAGCGTTTCCAGTTCCTTGCCGGAGGTGGGAATGCGCTTCGCCACCTCGGCCGGGTCGTAATCGCACCAGTCGATGGCGGCCAGAATGTCCGTGTCGTAATCCAGCTCCCGCACACCGTCATCGCCCACATGCAGCACCAGCGGCAGAAAAACCTTGAGTTTGGCGAACTTCTCCCGGCGCGGTATCCGCCGCGCCACGCCCGCCGCCTGCGCATCCTCCTGCGCCACCTGCAACACCAGATCGCCCAACCCGTCGTTCTCCAGCCCCTTCTTCACCGCCTCCACCACCCGGGCGGTTTCCGCGTGATGGGCGATCACCCAGCATTCATCCAGCGCCGCGACACCGGTCTTCATCGCATGCGGCTGGCGCAGAATGCGCCCCACCAGTTGGGTCATGGCGTTCACGTTGGCATTGGCCGACAGCGAACACAGCAGATAGGCGAACGGCGCGTCCCAGCCCTCCTGCAGCGCCTGCTTGGTGATGATCACCCGAACCCGGTTCAGCGGGCTGAGCAAATCCTGATTTTCCGGCTGGTTCAGGTCGTTCTGCTCCGCCGTCTTGATGGCGATTTCCGCCTCGTCGAACCCGGCCTGCAACAGCCAGTCCTTCACGTCGTTGGCGTGGATGAACCCGGCATCCATCTGCTCCTTGCCGGTGCGCTCCACCTGCACCAGCATGATGGGCCGGATGTATCGCCCGCCGTTGGCCTGATATTCCTCCGCCGCGCGCCTGATCCCCTGAAGCCGCTGAACCGCCTTGCGCAGCGTGATGCGCCAGTCTTCTTCCCGCCGCGTTTCCAGATTGATGGGCATCTTGATCATGCCCTCGCGGTCCAGCTCCAGCCCGGACACCTCCGCCAGCACATTGGCGAAGCGCGCCGGGCGCGGGTTTTTGCCGCCGCGCGCCTTCACGTCCTTCGGCGTCGCCGTCAGCTCCAGCACCAGTTGCGGGTTGAAGCCATAAAGCGTCTCGTAGGCCAGATCTGAGGTCGCCTTGTGCCCCTCGTCCATCACCACCACCGGCCGGATGATGCGCAGCGCGTTGCCCAGCGAATCCTTGATGTGGCCGGCGGCGGCGCTGTCCGCCAGATCGTAAGTGTCCAGATTGGGAATGCGCGCCTTCTGTTCCTTGTGCGCCCGCTCGTCGCCTTCCGGCGGCGTGAAGCCATGCACGTCGCCCCGGTCGCGGAACATGCGCAACACGTCCTTCGTCTGCCGGTTGGCCGCTTGCAGCATCAGCACCATCACGCACAGGTTGGCCTCCACGTCCATGCGGTTGAGCGTGTCGTCCTTTTCCAGAATCCGCACCCGCCCCGCCGCCGCCATGTCCAGCGCCTGCCGGTAGGGATCGGCGCGGTCGCGCAACCGTTTCAGCGTCTGCGCGTAAATCGCCTCGTTGGGCACGATCCACAGCACGAAGCCGCTGTTGCGCCCCACGAAAGAACCGAAGACGCGCGACAGGGCGTTCACCGCCAGCCACGTCTTGCCGCCGCCGGTGGGGATTTTCAAAACCGCATTGGGCACCGGCCGGCCAATGCCGTCGCGGCGCGGCGAGAAGGGAATATTCTTGCGAGAGGCCGGCAGCCGCCCCGCTTCCCGCAGCCGCTCCCATGCCTTTTCCGTGAAGTCGGG
>DRPD01000206.1 GCA_011374735.1 Thermopetrobacter sp. | reverse complement strand
GCTTCTCGTTGTTCTCCTGGCCGTTCGGATCGTGCTCCATGATCTCGCCCTTGAAGATCCACACCTTGATCCCGTTGGTGCCATAGGCGGTAACGGCGGTGGAGGTGCCATAGTCGATGTGGGCGCGCAGCGTGTGCAGCGGCACCCGGCCCTCGCGATACCATTCGGTGCGGGCGATCTCCGCGCCACCCAGCCGGCCGCCGCAATTGATGCGGATGCCCTGCGCGCCCATCCGCATGGCCGACTGCACGGCCCGCTTCATGGCCCGGCGGAAGGCCACCCGGCGCTCCAGCTGCTGGGCGATGTTGTCGGCCACCAGCTGCGCGTCGATCTCCGGCTTGCGCACCTCCACGATGTTCAGGTGCACGTCCGCATCCGTCATCCGGGCCAGCTTGCGGCGCAGCTTCTCGATATCCGCGCCCTTCTTGCCGATGATGATGCCGGGCCGCGCCGTGTGGATGGTGATGCGGCACTTCTTGTGCGGGCGTTCGATGACGATGCGCGACACCCCGGCGTCCTTCAGCCGCTTGTTCAGGTAGTCGCGGATGCGCATGTCCTCGTGCAGCAGCTCGCCGTATTCCGCGCCATCGGCATACCAGCGCGAATCCCAGTTGCGGTTCACGCCCAGGCGAAACCCGATCGGATTGACTTTCTGGCCCATCAGTTCGCCTCCTCGACAACTTCACGCACCACGATGGTCAGGCGCGAAAACGGCTTCTGGATGCGCCCCACCCGGCCGCGCGCCCGCGGCCGCCAGCGCTTCATCACCATGCTCTTGCCCACATGGGCCTCGGCCACGATCAGGTTGTCGATGTCCAGCTCGTGGTTGTTCTCGGCGTTGGCGATGGCCGATTCCAGCGTCTTCTTCACTTCCCGCGCGATGCGCTTGCGCGAGAAGGTGAGATCGGCCAGCGCCTTGTCCACCGGCTTGCCGCGGATCATCGCCGCCACATCATTGAGCTTGATGGGGCTGACCCGGATCAACCGGTTCACGGCGCGCGCCTCGTTTTCGGCCACGCGGCGCGGATTCTTCTTCTTGCCCATCCTACTTCCTCTTCGCCTTCTTGTCGGCCGCATGGCCGTAATAGGTGCGCGTCGGCGCGAACTCGCCGAACTTGTGGCCCACCATGTCCTCGGTCACCAGCACCGGCACGTGCTTGCGCCCGTTGTGCACCGCGAAGGTGAGGCCGACGAACTGCGGCAGAATGGTCGAGCGCCGCGACCAGATCCTGATCGGCGCGGCGCGGCCCGATTCGCGTGCCGCCTCCGCCTTCTTCAGCAGATAGCCGTCGACGAACGGCCCTTTCCAGACTGAACGTGGCATGTTCCAGCTATCCCCTTACCTTCTCTTCTTCTTGCGCAGATGGCGCGAACGGACGATGAGCCGATCCGACGGCTTCTTGCCGCGGGTGCGCATGCCCTTGGTGGGCTTGCCCCACGGCGTCACCGGATGGCGGCCGCCGGAAGTGCGGCCCTCGCCGCCGCCGTGCGGATGATCCACCGGGTTCATGGCCACGCCGCGGGTCTGCGGGCGGCGGCCCTTCCAGCGGTTGCGCCCCGCCTTGCCCAGGTTCTGGTTCATGTTGTCGGAGTTCGACACCGCGCCGACGGTGGCCATGCATTCGGCCCGCACCATGCGCACCTCGCCGGACTTCAACCTCAGCATGGCATAGCCGGCGTCGCGCCCCACCAGCTGGGCGTAGGTGCCGGCGGCCCGCGCGATCTGCCCGCCCTTGCCCGGCTTCATCTCGATGTTGTGGATGATGGTGCCAATCGGGATTTCCGACAGCGGCATGGCGTTGCCCGGCTGCACGTCCAGCTGCTTGTCCGAAGCCATCACTACATCACCCGGCTGCAAGCGTTGCGGCGCGATGATGTAGGCCAGCTCGCCGTCGCCCTCGTATTCGATCAGCGCGATGAACGCGGTGCGGTTCGGATCGTGTTCCAGCCGCACCACCTTCGCCGGCACGTCCTTGCGGGCCCGCTTGAAGTCGATGACGCGATAGCTGCGCTTGTGCCCGCCGCCCCTGTGCCGCGCCGTGATGCGTCCGGCGTTGTTGCGTCCGCCGCTCTTGGTCAGGCCCTTGGTCAGCCCCTTCACCGGCCCGCCCTTGTGCAGGTGCGAGCGATCAACGAGGATCAGCCCGCGCTGGCCCGGCGTGATCGGTTTGTAGCTTTTCAGCGCCATGGTTCTCTCCTCACAGCCCGCCGGTGACGTCGATGCGCTGGCCCTCCTGCAGCGTCACGACGGCCTTCTTCACGTCCGCCTGGCGGCCCACGG
>DRPD01000205.1 GCA_011374735.1 Thermopetrobacter sp. | reverse complement strand
GTGGGGCGCGCCCCGGCTGGCGCGCGGCACGGTGAACGCGCCGCTGGCGCGGGCCACGACCAATCGCAAGAAGATCGCCGTGGCGCGGCCCGGCGACGGGCGGCGGGCCGTCACCCACTACAGCGTGGCGGAACGGTTTGCCGACGCTGGCGAAGAGGCCGTCGCCGCGCTGCTCTCCTGCCGGCTGGAGACCGGGCGCACCCATCAGATCCGGGTGCACATGGCGCATCTCGGCCACCCGCTGCTGGGTGACGCCACCTATGGGGCGGGCTTCGCCTCGCGGGCCGCGAAGCTCTCCGACGAGGCGCAGGCGGCACTTTCGGCACTGGGGCGGCAGGCGCTGCACGCGGCCGAACTGGGCTTCATCCATCCGATCAGCGGTGAGCGGCTGCATTTCGCCAGCCCGCCGCCGGCCGACCTGGCGCGGCTGCTGGCGGCGTTGCGCCACATGACATCGCGGCCGAAGATGACATGAAAGAGACTTTTTGTGCCCTTATGGTGCGTGCTATGAAGCCGGTTGAATCGGCTCCGGCTTTTCCACCCACTGTTCGGGACTTTCAGGGACATGGCCTCCAAGGCTGAGGACAAGGCGCGCAAGGCGGCGGACGAGGACGCCACCGTCTCCGCGCAAGAGGCGGCGCAACGGGCCCGCGAGATGAAGGCGCGCACCGCCGATGCGGTGAAGCTGCCCACGCCGCGGGTGACCGGACAGACGCTGCCGGTGCCCGGCGATGAGGGCGGCCTGTCCGCCTATTTGCAGAAAATCCGCGAGTTTCCGGTGCTCTCCGCGCAGGAGGAATACATGTTGGCGCGGCGCTGGCGGGAGCACGAGGACCGGCAGGCGGCGCACAAGCTGGTGACCTCGCATCTGCGGCTGGTGGCCAAGATCGCCATGGGCTACCGCGGCTACGGCCTGCCGGTGACGGAGATCATCTCGGAGGGCAACGTGGGGCTGATGCAGGCGGTGAAGCGCTTCGACCCGGACAAGGGCTTCCGGCTGGCCACCTACGCCATGTGGTGGATCAAGGCCTCCATTCAGGAATACATCTTGCGCTCCTGGTCACTGGTGAAGATGGGCACCACGGCGGCGCAGAAGAAGCTGTTCTTCAACCTGCGCAAGGTGAAGGGCCAGATCACGGCGCTGGACGAGGGCGACCTGAAGCCCGATCAGGTGAAGGAGATCGCCGAGCGGCTGGGGGTGCCGGAGCAGGAAGTGGTGTCGATGAACCGGCGGCTGGCCGGCGACGCGTCGCTGAACGCCCCCTTGCGCAACGACGGTGAGGCGGGCGGCGAATGGCAGGACTGGCTGGTGGACGAGGAGGCCAACCAGGAAGAGCGGCTGGCGGAAACGGAAGAACACGACGTGCGCATGCGGATGCTGCGCGAGGCCATCAAGCAGCTGGACGAGCGCGAGCAGCGCATCTTTGAGGCGCGCCGGCTGCGGGAACCGCCGCTGACGCTGGAAGAATTGTCGCAGGAGTTCGGCGTGTCGCGTGAGCGCATCCGCCAGATCGACGTGCGCGCCTTCGAGAAGGTGCAGAAGATCATGCGCGACATGGCGGCGGAAAAAGGCTTGTGATTGTGGCATGGCCGCTCACGGGCCGTTAACCATCCACCAGCAGCCGCCACTCACTTAAGATATTCTTCATTCCTCTTGCCCACATTCCCGAACCAGGGAGAACAAGCGGGAAAAGGCAAGGCGCCAACACTTCAGGGTGGCGCGTTGCCTCGTGGAACGAAGGTTCCCGGCCCGTTCGTCCTTCCTCACGACAGGCCGGGCGCCTCCAAGGGGTTCAGAGGTGCAGGGGCATGGCCTGGAAGATCAGCGCGCGCAGAGTGTGGCAGG
>DRPD01000204.1 GCA_011374735.1 Thermopetrobacter sp. | reverse complement strand
CCGGCGCAAGGCGGAAATGCTGGGCATCGAGGAGATCTACATCGAGGATCTGCGCGAGGAGTTCGCGCGCGACTACGTGTTCCCGATGTTCCGCGCCAACGCGCTTTATGAAGGCGTCTATCTGCTCGGCACCTCCATCGCCCGCCCCTTGATCGCCAAGCGGCTGGTCGAGATCGCCCACCGGACGGGCGCCGACGCCATCGCCCACGGCGCCACCGGCAAGGGCAACGATCAGGTGCGCTTCGAGCTGGCCGCCTACGCCCTCGATCCCGACATCAAGGTGATCGCCCCGTGGCGCGAGTGGGACTTCGCCTCGCGCGCCGATCTCATCGCGTTCGCCGAAAAGCATCAGATCCCGGTGCCGAAGGACAAGCGCGGCGAAGCGCCGTTTTCGGTGGACGCCAACCTGCTGCACTCCTCCTCCGAGGGCAAGATCCTCGAAGACCCGTGGACGGAGCCGGCCCCGCACGTCTATCAGCGCACCTTGTCGCCGCACGACGCGCCCGATGTCACCACCGAGATCACCATCGACTTTCTGAAGGGCGATGCGGTGGCCATCGACGGCGAACCGATGACGCCCGCCGCCTTGCTGGCCCGACTCAACGATCTGGCCCACGATCACGGCATCGGCCGCGTCGATCTGGTGGAGAACCGCTTCGTCGGCATGAAGAGCCGCGGCGTCTATGAAACCCCCGGCGGCACCATCCTGCTGGCCGCCCACCGGGCCATCGAATCGCTGACGCTGGATCGCGAGGCGCTGCACCTGAAGGACGAGCTGATGCCGCGCTACGCGAAACTGGTCTATAACGGCTTCTGGTTCGCCCCGGAGCGCGAGATGTTGCAGGCGCTGATCGACAAGTCGCAGGAAGACGTGGAAGGCACGGTGCGCCTGAAGCTGTATAAGGGCAACGTCATCGTCACCGGGCGCAAGTCGGACAAGTCGCTGTATGATGAGCGGCTGGTCACCTTCGAGGACGACGCCGGCGCCTACGACCAGAAGGACGCGGCCGGCTTCATCCGCCTCAACGCCCTGCGCCTGCGCGCCCTGGCGCGCCGCCGCGGCGAGGTCTGATACCATGCAGGACAAAGGCTGACCGGTAAAAACGCCCCGCGCCCCCACCCAATCCCTTGTCTTTCATCATTTGGGGGTTGGGTGGGGGCGCGGGACGGTGGGTGGTTCATTATGCATGTTGGCATGAGATGGCTTGCAACCGCCCGCCGGCGCGCCCATATGGGCGGATGACCCGAAGCCCGGACAATCGCAATTCGAATGGAACCACGGCCATGAACGACAAGACCTTCTCCTCCGGCGCCAGCTTTTCCATGGGCGGCTCCATGGGCGCCGCCGCCGGCGGCAATGGCGGCGCGCCGCAGGCTGAGCTGATCAAGGATTCCGACACCCAGCACTTCATCGAGGATGTCATCGAGGCCTCCCGCCAGGCGCCGGTGCTGGTCGATTTCTGGGCCACCTGGTGCGGCCCCTGCCGCCAGCTCGGCCCGGTGCTGGAAAAGGTGGTGCGCGAAGCGAACGGCAAGGTGCGGCTGGTCAAGATCGACGTCGACCGCAACCAGGCCCTGGCCCAGCAGTTGCGGGTGCAGTCGGTACCCATGGTCTATGCCTTCGTCAATGGCCAGCCGGTGGACGCCTTCGCCGGCGCCCTGCCGGAAAGCCAGGTGCGCGCCTTCATCGACAAGGTGGCGGCCAAGGGCGGCCCCGCCGGGGCGGTGGAGGATCTGCTCACCGAGGCCGGCGCGAAGATGAAGGCCCAAGAACACACCGAGGCGCTCAATCTCTACGCCCAGGCCGTGCAGACGGCGCCGGACGACACCCGGGCCATCGCCGGGCTGGTGCGCGCCCAGATCGCCCTGGGCGACACCGCCGGGGCGCAGGCGGTGCTCGACAGTCTCGATCCGGCGCTGAAGGACGATGCGGAAATCACCGCCGCCCGCGCCGCCCTGGAGCTGGCCGAAACGCCGGTGGACGAGGGCGAGATCGCCGCCTTGCGCCAGCGGGTGGAAGACGATCCGCGAGACTTCGAGGCCCGCATGGAGCTGGCCGAGCTGCTCAACGCGGCCGGCCGGCGCGCCGCGGCCACCGACCAGCTGATCGCCATCATCCAGGCCGACCGGCAATGGAACGACGAGGCGGCCCGCAAGCGGCTCTTGAAGTTCTTCGAGGCCTGGGGCCCCACCGACGAGGCCACCATCCAGGGCCGCCGCAAGCTCTCCACGGTGCTGTTCTCTTGACAAGGAGCGCCCCATGAGCGGCACGAAAGCCGGCAAGGATCGCCACCGCATCGACCCGGCGCTGCTGGAGGATCTGGTCTGCCCGCTGACCCATACCGGGCTGGAATACGACCGGGCGCGCGGCGAGCTGATTTCCCGCGCCGCGAAACTGGCCTATCCCATCCGCGAGGGCATTCCTGATATGCTGCCCGATGAAGCGCGCCGGCTCGACGACGATTGAGCGCCGCCGGCCAACACGAGGAAAACAAGTCATGAGCGAAGCAGAGAAACTCGACCTGTGGCCGGAGGAAATCCGCCTCACCGACGACGGCCGCACCCTCGTCGTCACCTTCGAAAACGGCGAAACGTTCACCTACGGCGCCGAGTTCCTGCGCGTCACCTCCCCATCGGCCGAGGTGCAGGGCCATCATCCTTCGGAGCGCAAGACGGTGCCGGGCAAGAAGAACGTGAAGATCACCGCCATCGAGCCGGCCGGCAACTACGCGGTGCGGCTGATTTTCGACGACGGCCACGACACCGGGCTGTATTCCTGGGATTTCCTGCTCGAGACGGGGCGCAACATGGACGCCCTGTGGCGGGACTATCTCGACCGGCTGGCCCGCGAAGGTCTGAGCCGCGACGCCTGAGCCATCGCCGCCACCACGGGATGCGACACATCACCGCACCCGGCGCGGCCTTGCCCGGGCCGTGACGATTAAGGCTAAATTAATCCCGTTGATACAGAATGCGGACAAACAAGCTGCCCAAAGCTCGCCGCATTCCTGTGGAATTGACAGTGCGTCAACGGAACGGTGCGTAAGAAGGGGGGCGGGAATTCAGGCGTGGCGACGTCCGTTTCCCTTCACGATCCTTGCGCTTCTGTGCGGCCGCCTTCGCAGGTGCGGCAGGCCATGCGGCGGGCCGAAAACCCGTCCGTGGGAGTTGGTTGAGTTCAGACGGCCTTGAAGAGGGGACGCCCGGTGCGAAAAGCTGATCACACGTCCGGCCTTTCCAGATCACGTTACCAGATGTCCGCCGCGGCGCGCCTGCCCCTGTTGTCCGCCCTGGCGCTGGCCGCCGGGCTGTTCGCCCCCACCGGCCAGGCCGCCGCCGCCTGCCGCACCATCTCCATGTATCACGTGCACACCCATGAGCGCGTCACCGCCACCTACTGGTGCAACGGCCGCTTCCGCTATGCGGGCCTGCGCAAGCTCAACCGGTTTCTGCGCGACTGGCGGCGCAACCGCGTGGTGCGCATCGACCCGCGCACCATCGACCTGATCTGGAAGCTGCACCGCGACCTGCGCTCGCGCGCCGTCATTCACATCGTCTCCGGCCATCGCTCGGCCCGCACCAACGCCATGCTGCGCCGCATCGGCCGCAACGTGGCGCGGCGCTCGCGCCACATCACCGGCCAGGCCATCGACTTCAAGTTCCCCGACGTCTCCAGCGTGCGGGTGCGCAATCTGGCCCTCGCCTATGGCATCGGCGGCGTCGGCTATTACGGCCGCAAGGGGTTCATCCATGTGGACACCGGCTCGGTGCGCCACTGGCCGCGCATGTCGCAGCGCAAGCTGGCGTGGATCAAGCGCAAATACACGCCGTTGATCGGCCGCGGTTGGCGCGGCTACCGTGGCGGCACCCTGATCGCCTTCAACACCCGTGGCGCGGCGCGCAACGGCAACTGGAAGAACGGCCGCAAGCCGGCGCCCGCCGCCGCCCGCGCCACCAACTCCAGGCCGGTCATTCTGGCCAACGTGCCGAAAGGCAAGGCGCGCGCCGCCTACGCCGGCCTGACCCCGCGCCCGCGGCCCGACCTCACGACGCCCCGCGGCGCCGTGCCCGTGCCGCGCTCCAGACCCTATGAAGTGCTGGTGCAGGCCGCCTCCGCCATGGAGATCATTCCCGCCGCGGCCAGTCCGGCGGTCACCAATTTCGCCCGCTCCCGCAAGGCGCCGGGCAAGGATCTGGGCCTGATCATCGCCAATCTGAACAAGAAGGCGCCGGCCCGCGCCTGGCCGAAGGTCAACCGCACCGGCAAGACCGATCTGGCCACCGCCATCCGCACCGGCAAGGCGCGCGGCGTGCCGTTGATCACCACCGCCGTCAACGGCCGTCTGGCCGTCAACCGCAAGGGCAAGGGCGACGCCTGGCTGGCCCGTCTCGGCGCCACGCCGGAGCAGGTCATGCGCCGCAACGGCGCCCCGGCCCCCATGGCCGCGCCCGGCGAACCGCTGATCACCGACCCCACCCATCCACAGATGGCCGCGGCGCTGGAGAAGGCCGACAAGGCCGGCAAGACCGCCGCCCCCGCCGCCGCGCCGCGCGTCAATCGCGCCGCCAAGGGCGATCTGCTGCTGGCAGGGCCGCAACCGCTGAGGAAGGCCGCCCTGCCGCGCCGCTGAGCCCGCCCCCCCCCCGCGTCCGGCCTGCCTGGTTGACCCGGCGCCCGCATGCGCCCACATGAAGGGGGCATGAATGCGATGGATTCCACCTGGACGATCCTGCTGGCCGGTGACTTGCGGCCGACCCCGCGCCTGCGCGCCCAGGTGGCCGGCAGCCGGGTGATCGCCGCCGACGCCGGCATCCGCCATGCCACCGCGCTGGGCCTGCAACCGGAGCTGTGGATCGGCGATTTCGATTCCGCCACCGAGGCGCTGAAGGAACAATTCGCCCACGTGCCGCGCCAGCCGCACCCGGCCGACAAGGACGCCACCGACGGCGCGCTGGCCGTGGCCCACGCGCTGGCCAACGGCGCCGGCCGGGTCATGCTGGCCGGCGCCCTGCACGGGCGCACCGACCACGCCCTGGCCCACCTGCTGCAACTGGCCGACCTGGCAGAACGCGGGGTGAGCGCCGTGGCCAGCAGCGGACGGGAGGAGGCTCACGGCCTCATCCCCGGCCGCCGCCAGCGCATCGACTTGCCAGCCGGCACCCCCTTCTCGCTGCTCGGCTTCGGGCCGCTGCGCAACGTCCATGTGCGCAACGCCCGCTGGGAGCTGAGCGGCGAGGACATCCCCTTCGCCTCCACCCGCCCGCTGTCGAACATCGCCGCCGGGCCGGTCGAGATCACCATCGGCGCCGGCCCTGCCGTGCTGCTGGCCCGCCCGGCTGGTAACGCTGTCGCCGGCCGATGATGGAAGCCGCCCGCGCTCTTCGCTATGATCGCCGCCCATGCATGCGTCCGAACGACATAAGCGCGTCCTGCTGATCGTCGGCGGCGGCATCGCCGCCTACAAGGCGCTGGAGCTGATCCGCCTGCTGAAGGCGCGCCACATCGCCGTCACCCCGCTGCTGACGAAGGCCGGCGCGCAGTTCGTGACGCCGATGGCGCTGGCCGCGCTGGCCGGCGAGAAAGTGCACGACGACCTGTTCTCGCTCACCGACGAGGTGGAGATGGGCCACATCGCGCTGGCCCGCGCCGCCGATCTGATCGTCGTCGCCCCGGCCACCGCCGACCTGATGGCCCGCGCCGCCGCCGGGCTGGCCGGCGATCTGGCCGCCACCGTGCTGCTGGCCACCGACCAGCCGGTGCTGATGGCCCCGGCCATGAACGTGCGCATGTGGGAGCACCCGGCCACCCGCCGCAACGCCGCCCGCTTGGCCGCCGACGGCATCGCCTTCATCGGCCCGGAAGTCGGCGACATGGCCTGCGGCGAACAAGGCCCCGGCCGCATGGCCGAACCGCAGGACATCGCGGCGCGGATCGTGGAGATGCTCAACGCCGGCGAACAGGCGGCGAATGACCAGCCGCTGCGCGGACGCACGGTGCTGATCACCGCCGGGCCGACCCGCGAGCCGATCGACGCGGCGCGCTACATCTCCAACCATTCCTCCGGCAAGCAGGGCTACGCGCTGGCCGCGGCGGCCCGCGATCTGGGCGCTGAGGTGACACTGATCTCCGGCCCCGTGAGCCTGCCGCCACCGGCCGGCGTGCGGGTCATCCCGGTGCAAACGGCCGATGAAATGTTGCGCGCGGCGCGTGACAGCCTGCCCGCCGACGTGGGCGTATTCGCCGCCGCCGTCGCCGACTGGCGGGTGAAGGCCCCGCGCCGCGGCAAGCTGAAGAAGGCGGCCGGGCCGCCACAACTTGAACTCGCGCCCAACCCCGACATCCTCGCCACCATCGCCGCCGACCGGAACCGTCCCCGGGTGGTGGTCGGCTTCGCGGCGGAAACGGACGATCTGCTCACCGAGGCGCGCCGCAAGCTCGAGGAAAAGGGCTGCGACCTCATCGTCGCCAACGACGTGAGCCCGCACCGCGGCACCTTCGGCGGCGACGCCAACGAGGTCACGCTGATCGGCCCCGATGGCACCGAACGCTGGCCGCGCCTGCCCAAGCGGCAGGTGGCGCGCCGCCTGATGCGCCGCATCGCCGCCATGCTCGAGGGCTGATGCAGTTTGCGCAAAGGCTGACCGGCATAACGCCCTGGGCAAGAAGATTTCGCCAAAGAAAAGCGCCAATGGCGATTTCTCGCCATTGGCGTTGTCCACGGGGTTTCGGCGACACTCAGCCGCCGGCGGCGCGGCGCTCGCTCTGATAGGCGATCGCGCAGTGATGCGGACAATAGGAGGCGCCGTCGCGCACCTGATCGCCGCAAAACGCGAAGCCCTCCTCGCCGGGGTGCCCCACCGGCCAGCGGCAGGTATTCCGGGTCAGATCCTGCAGATCGGTGATCCGCCCCTTTTCTTCCGCCGCCAGCCGCGCCACCGCCTTGGTTTCCGGCGCGGCCCGCGTTCGCGCCGCGGCCTGCGGCTTCAGCGCCAGCGCCTGCCGCCCGCGCCGCGCCGCGCCGGAACGCCCCGACGCCGCATTGGGGCGCGAGCGCCTGGAGGAACGCCCCGCCTGCGGATTGCTGGCCGTATCGCGCTTCCACCCCTCCCGGTGCACCTTGCCGATCACCGCGTTGCGGCTTTCGATGCCCAGCTCCCTGGCCACCTGGGTGGCCGACAGCCCCGACATCCACAATTCCTTCAGTTTTGCCACCAGCTCTTCCGTCCAGTCGATTTTCTGTTGGCCCATGGTCATTCCATCCCTTTGAAAAGGTGTTGATTTTCTCCTCAAGGCACGCCGTGGCGCCACGTGGAAGCGGGAATCCCTTCCCCATCGCTGCCGGCGGCCAGCCGCAGACGCACCAAGCCCACTCATGGAAAACGGAACTTGAAACCACTACATGTCGTGGATGTCATGGAGAACCATACAAGATGTCGGAAACCCCGACAACGCCGCATCCACGGTTATCCCAAGCCTTTTTCGTTTGGCCCGTGTCGTTATGGTTAACGGAATCTTAATGGAATCGGCCGAATCACGTCCATGCGACGTTCTGACTCACCCCCGGCAAGCCGCCGCAATGGGCCTCATTTGACCGCCACGCGCGGTTCATGATACATGTGCGCGTTCCGCCGCCGCCTGTTTCCGGCGGCGTTTTTGGTTGCCGTTTCTTGAAAACACCGCGAACATCGCGCCGCGCCATGACCGACGCCCTGATGCCCACATACGCCCGCCAGGACATCGCCTTTTCCCATGGACGGGGCGCCCGCCTGTATGCCAGCGACGGCCGCGAGTTCATCGACTTCGCGGCCGGCGTCGCCGTCAACAGCCTCGGCCACGCCCACCCGAAACTCCTCGCCGCCTTGAAGGAGCAGGCCGACAAGCTGTGGCACGTCTCCAACCTGTGGCGGGTGCCGGAAGCGGAAAGGCTGGCCGGACGGCTGTGCGCATCGAGCTTCGCCGACGTCGCCTTCTTCGCCAATTCCGGGGCCGAGGCGGTGGAGGCGGCGATCAAGACCGCCCGCAAGCACTTCGCCGCCAGGGGCCAGCCGCAACGCTGGCACATCATCGCCTTCAAGGGCGCCTTCCACGGCCGCACCCTGGCCACCATCGCCGCGGCCGGCAACGACCGCCACCTGGAGGGCTTCGGCGAACCGTGCGGCGGCTTCACGCAAGTTGCGCCGGGCGACATCGCGGCGCTGGCCGCCGCCATCACCGATCACACCGCGGCGGTGATGCTGGAGCCGGTGCGGGGCGAAAGCGGTGTTCAGCCTTTCGGCGACGACTTCCTGCGCCAGGTGCGGACGCTGTGCGACGAACGCGGCCTGCTGCTGATCTTCGACGAGGTGCAGACCGGCATCGGCCGCACCGGCCGCCTGTTCGCTTATGAGCACGCCGGCGTGGCGCCCGACATCATGGCCCTGGCCAAGGGACTGGGCGGCGGCTTTCCCATCGGCGCCTGTCTGGCCACCGCCGACGCCGCCGCCGGCATGACGGCCGGCACCCACGGCTCCACCTTCGGCGGCAACCCGCTGGCCATGGCGGCGGCCCACGCGGTGCTCGACGTGGTGGCCGACGCGGCGTTTCTCGCCACCGTGCGGGACAAGGGCGAGCGCCTGAAGGCGCGGCTCGAAGCCCTGCGCGCCAACACCCCGAACCTGATCGCAGAGGTGCGCGGGCGCGGCCTGATGCTGGGCCTTGTCTGCAACCGGCCCGTCACTGAGATCATCGCCGCCGCGCTCGAACACGGCGTGCTGCTGGTGCCCTCCGGCGATGGCCGCACCGCCCGCCTGCTGCCGCCGCTGACCATCACCGACGACGAGATCGGCGAGGGCCTGACCCGGCTCGAACAGGCCCTCGCCGCCACCTCCCGCGGCTGAACCCGGAGGCGTTGCCATGACCCATTTTCTCGACATCCGCGATCTGTCCCGCGACACCCTGCTGGCTTTGCTGGACGAGGCCGCAAGGCGCAAGCGCGCCCGGGCCGGCCGCCCGCGGGCCGCGGCCGACGCCGACGCCCCGCTGGCCGGGCATGCCCTGGCCATGGTGTTCGAAAAGCCCTCCACCCGCACCCGCGTGTCGTTCGACATCGCCATGCGCCAGCTGGGCGGCGCGCCTTTGGTGTTCAACGCCAACGACATGCAGCTGGGCCGCGGCGAAACCGTCGCCGACACCGCCCGCGTGCTCTCGCGCATGGTCGATGCGATCATGATCCGCACCTTCGCCCATGCCACCATCGAGGAGCTGGCTAAGCATGCCGCCGTGCCGGTCATCAACGGCCTGACCGACCATTCCCATCCCTGTCAGATCATGGCCGATCTGCTGACCTTGCGCGAACACGGCAAGGCGTTTCAGGGGCTGAAGGTGGCCTGGCTGGGTGATGTCAACAACGTCACCCATTCATGGATCGAGGCCGCCGCGCTGTTGGGCATGCATTTCGTCATCGCCGCCCCGCCGGGCCTGAAGCCGCACCCCGATGTGATGGCCTTCGCCTCCGCTCAGCCGGGCGCCATCGAGATCACCCATGACGCCGAAAAGGCGG